>JAZNCS010000050.1:0-16601 GCA_045587685.1 Acutalibacteraceae bacterium | reverse complement strand
CGTGCAGCAGCATATGTCATACCAGTTCAAACCGGTGGACAGGCTGACGGAAACGGATATGGTCTGCTTTGGTGACCGTCTCGTCAAAGAACATGACTATGTCGGTGTGGATGAGCGTTTCCGGTATATTATGGATAAAGCACCGAAACGGCCAGGTATACGGGAGCATCTGATTGAGCGACGGGAAGAAATGCGCAGTCTTCTGAACCAGATCGAGAATATTATCGGCGTCTCTATGGACGCTTTGTTTAAACAGGAGAAAGTAATAATGAATTATATTATTCTGGATTTGGAATGGGATAGTACCTATTTCAAAAAACAAAATCGATTTATAAATCAAATTTTACAAATTGGCGCTGTTAAACTAAATGAAAGTTTTGATGTTATTGACAGTATAGATTTAACTATTAAATCTTCAATTTCAAAAAGGGTTACTTCAAGATTTGCAAAACTTACAGGCATTACAAGTCAAATTATGCGCGAAGGTATACCTTTTGAGTTGGCGGTTGAGGAATATAATAATTGGGTTGGTAATGATACTGTAACAATGACTTGGAGCGATTCCGATTTATATACAATTCTTGAAAACGAAGAAAATATTTTAAATGGTGTTCGCTTTAAAATTGAAAAGTACCTTGATTTGCAAAAGTTTATTCAAGGCGAAATGAGACTTTCGGGTTACGAAAATAAAAACCAAATTTCTTTAGAAGCTGCAAGTGAAATTTTAAAAGTTGATACTAAAGATATTGAGTTTCATAATGCTAAAGATGATAGTTTGGTTAGTGCCTTACTTTTGAAAAAATGTTATAATGAAGATAGGTTTAATGCATTAGTTAAGGATACAACTAATCCCGAATTTTTTAAAAGACTTAAATTTAAGTCTTATGCTATTGCAAATTTAAACGACAAAGATATTGATAAGAAAAATTTGGAATTTTGTTGTGAAAAATGCGGCAATAAAGCGAATAGGGTTTCAAAGTGGAAATATTCTAATCGTTGGTTTATGGCAAACTTTATTTGTGATTGCGGCGAAAGGTTTAACGGTAGGGTTACCTTTAAAAAGACTTATGATGATGTTATTGTAAGAAAAAAGATTTGCGAATTCAGAGAAAAAAAGAGGAAAGAAAATGAAGTGCAACCTGTGCCCGAGAAGTTGTAACGCTACGCGAGATGAACTTTGCGGTAACGGATATTGTAAAATGCCTTTAAACCCTTTAGTTGCTCTTGCTGATTTGCATTTTTGGGAAGAACCTTGCATTAGCGGTAAAAACGGTTCAGGAACTGTCTTTTTTAGCGGTTGTTCGCTTTCTTGTGTTTATTGCCAAAATTATGAAATATCACAATGTGGGTTCGGTAAAATAATTTCGGTTGAAAGATTAGCTGAAATTTTTTGGGAGTTAGAACAACAAGGCGCAAATAATATAAATCTTGTTAATCCTACGCATTATACCTTTGCTATTAAAAAAGCTTTGGATATATATAGACCTAATATTCCTATCGTTTACAATTCGAGCGGATATGAACGGGTAGAGGTTTTAAAAAGCCTTGAAGATTATATTGATATATATTTGTTGGATTTAAAGTATTTGTCAGCTGAAAGGGCGAAAGAGTATTCAAATGCTTCCGATTATCCCGAATATGCAAAAAATGCCGTTTTAGAGGCGTATAGGCAAAAGGGAGAATGTGTTTTTAAAAATGGTATTATGCAAAAAGGTTTAATAATTCGCCATTTGATTTTGCCGCAAGGTACAAACGAGGCGATTAGCGTGTTTGATTTTGTGAATAAAAATACGCCGAATGCATATTTTAGCATAATGAGTCAATATACGCCGCTTGGTAAGGCAAAAGATTTATCAAAAATTAATAGAAAAATCACTAAAAGGGAATATGATAAGGTACTTGAATATATCTTTAATTCAAATTTTCAGAATGTTTTTATGCAAGAATTGAATAGTTCGAGCGCGGAATATGTACCTAATTTTAACCTTTATGGTGTTTAAATTGTTAATAATGCATAAATTGTCATTAGTTTTTTGCGTATATGTGTTAAAAAGGTAAAATGTTATAAAAACTATTGCATAAATATTCAAAATATGCTACAATTAATGCATAAATATTAAATAAACTATTTTTCAATGGAGGAAAAAGAAAATGGATAAGAAAGAAATTAAAAAAGTAGTACTCGCATACTCAGGAGGACTTGATACATCAATTATCATTCCTTGGCTTAAAGAAAACTATAACAACCCTGAAATTATTGCGGTTTCAGGTAATGTTGGCCAAGCTGACGAATTAGAAGGTCTTGAAGAAAAAGCTATTAAAACAGGTGCTTCAAAATGCTATATTGAAAACCTTACTGAAGAATTCCTTACAGACTTTGTTTTCCCTTGTGTTCAAGCAGGTGCGCTTTATGAAAATTATTTATTAGGTACAGCTTTTGCTCGTCCTATTATTGCAAAAAGAATTGTTGAAATTGCTATTGCAGAAGGTGCAGATGCAATTTGCCACGGTTGTACAGGTAAGGGTAACGACCAAGTTCGTTTTGAACTTGCTATTAAGGCATTAGCTCCCGATATGACAATTATTGCTCCTTGGCGTGAATGGGATATAAAATCTCGTGAAGAAGAAATTGAATATGCTGAAGCTCATAATGTTCCTCTTAAGATTAATCGTGAAACAAACTATTCAAAGGATAAGAATATTTGGCACCTTTCACACGAAGGTCTTGATTTGGAAGACCCGGCAAATGAACCACTTTACAATAAGGAAGGCTTCCTTGAATTAGGCGTTTCTCCTGAAATGGCTCCTGATAAGCCTACATATGTAAAAATTCATTTTGAAAAAGGTATTCCTACTGCTGTTGATGGCAAGGAAATGAGTGCAACCGAAATCGTTACAACTCTTAATAAGTTAGGCGGCGAAAACGGTATCGGTCTTCTTGATATAGTTGAAAATCGTCTTGTTGGTATGAAGTGCCGTGGCGTTTATGAAACTCCAGGTGGTGCTATTCTTTACAAAGCGCACGATGTTCTCGAATCAATTTGTCTTGATAAAGAAACTTCACACTACAAGGCAATAATTGCTCAAAAGTTGGCTGAAAATGTTTATAATGCACTTTGGTTCACACCTTTAACAGAAGCAATTTTAGAATTTGTTAAAACAACACAAAAAACCGTTACAGGTGATGTTACTCTTAAACTTTATAAGGGTAATATGATAAATGCAGGTGTTACTTCACCATATACACTTTATGACCCTGAAATTGCAACCTTTGATGAAGACAATGTTTATAATCAAGCAGATGCAACAGGATTTATCAACCTTTATGGTTTACCAACAAAGGTTTATGCTAAGATGAAGGCAAAAAATAATCTTAAATAAGTAGGTATTAAAAATGGAAAAAATGTGGGCGGGCAGGTTCCAAAAAGCACTTGATAAACAAGCGGATGATTTTAATTCTTCGATTCATTTTGATTCAAGAATGTTCCGTCAAGATATTACGGGTTCAATGGCACATGCTTCAATGCTTGCGGCTAAAAATATTATTACTAAAGAGGATAGCGATTTAATTATCGCTACCCTCGAAAACATTTTGGCCGATTTGCAAGATGGCACTCTTCAGTTTGATTATAACGCTGAAGATATACATATGTTTGTTGAGTCGGAACTTACAAAGCGTATTGGCGATGTAGGTAAGAGACTTCATACTGCAAGAAGCCGTAACGACCAAGTTGCATTGGATATAAGACTTTATTTGCGCGATGAAACTAACGAAATAATTAATTTGCTTAAAGAATTGCTTAAGGCAATTCGTGAAAAAGCAACCGAGCATAAATCTACAATTATGCCCGGTTACACTCATCTTCAACGCGCTCAACCAATAACCTTTGCTCACCATATTTTAGCGTATGCTATGATGTTTACCCGTGATATTACAAGACTACAAGACGCTATTAATAGAATGAATTATTCACCTTTAGGCTCTTGTGCTTTAGCGGGTACAACTTATGATACTGATAGATATATGACCGCCGAAAAACTCGGGTTTGACGGTATAACACTTAATAGTATTGATGGTGTTTCTGATAGAGATTTTTGTGTTGAATTGCTTTCGGCTTACTCTACTATTATGATGCACCTTTCACGTTTTTCTGAAGAAATAATTCTTTGGTCAAGTTGGGAATTTAAGTTTGTTGAACTTGATGATAGTTACACAACAGGTTCAAGTATTATGCCTCAAAAGAAAAATCCTGATATGGCTGAACTTGTACGTGGTAAAACCGGTAGAGTATACGGCGATTTAATCGCAATGTTAACAACCCTTAAAGGTATTCCACTTGCTTATAATAAAGATATGCAAGAGGATAAAGAGGCAATTTTCGATGCGGTTGACACTGTGAAAATGTGTATATCAGTATTTACTCCAATGATAGCAACAATGAACGTGTTGGAAGACAATATGTATAAAGCTGCTGGTAAAGGCTTTATAAACGCTACTGATTTAGCGGATTACCTTGTTAAAAAAGGTATGCCTTTTAGAACTGCTTATAAACACGTTGGCGAAATTGTAGCGTACTGTATTAAAGAAAATACTATACTTGAAGATTTGCCTATCGAAAAATATAAAGAATTTGATTTGCTTTTTGATAATGATTTATATAATGAAATCTCACTTGAAACCTGCGTTTCAAAGCGAATTTCTGAGGGTGGTACAGGTCTTTCTTCAATAGAAAAACAAATTAAATATATAACGGAGTTTTTAAATGCTTAAAAAAGTTTTTATTGATGGTAGCGCAGGAACTACAGGTCTTAGAATTTTCGAGAGACTTGAAGGCAGAGAAGATATTGAATTAATAAAATTATGCGAGTCAGAGCGTAAGGATATTGATGCGAGGAAAAAGGCTTTAAATAGTGCTGATATTGCGTTTTTATGTTTGCCTGATGCAGCGGCAAAAGAAGCGGTAAGTCTTATAGAAAATGATACTACAATAGTTTTAGATACTTCAACCGCGCACCGTACTAATGAAGAATGGGCTTATGGTTTTCCGGAACTTTCGGTTTCACATCTTCAAAAAATTAAAAATTCAAAGCGAATTGCAGTTCCCGGTTGCCACGCAAGTGGTGTAATTGCTTTGGTATATCCTTTGATTGAAAGCGGAATTTTAAGCAAAGATGCACTTATTAATGCGGTTTCGCTTACGGGATATAGCGGCGGTGGTAAGGGAATGATTGCTGAGTATGAAGGTGAGAAAAGGGATGATTTATTAAGTGCCCCTCGCCAATACGGTATAACTCAACAACATAAACATTTACCCGAAATAAGCAAAATTTGCGGACTTGAAAACAACCCTTGCTTTGTTCCGATTGTTGCGGATTATTATAGCGGAATGGAGGTTACTATTCCTCTTTTTGCTTCCCAAATAAATGCAAGTGTTGAAGAAATAAGGAATATTTATAAGCAAAAATACAACTCAAGTGTTGTAAAATATAAGCAAGATTTTGATGAAAACGGTTTTGTTTCGGCAAATAAGTTATCATTTAATGACGGTATGGAAATTTCGGTTTCGGGTAACGATGATAGAATTTTATTAATCGCCCGTTACGATAATTTAGGAAAAGGTGCTTCGGGAGCGGCTATTCAGTGTATGAATTTGGTGCTTGGAGTAGAAGAAACTAAAGGTTTAAATATATAGGAGAAGATTATGCAAATAATTTCAGGCGGTGTTTGTGCCGCAAAAGGTTTTACTGCGAACGGAATACATTGCGGTATAAGAAAAAATAAAACAAAGCGCGATTTAAGCCTTATTTACAGTAGCGTAGAGGCTAATGCGGCGGCTGTGTATACAACAAATCTTGTAAAAGGCGCACCGCTTAATGTTACAAAGAAAAATATTTCTAACGGTACTGCCAGAGCAATTATTTGTAATAGCGGTAACGCTAATACCTGTAATGCTAACGGTGTTGAAATCGCAACCAAAACCTGTGAACTTTTAGCTGAAAAACTCGAAATTTTGGCAAGTGATGTTGTGGTAGCTTCTACAGGTGTTATCGGTCAACCACTTGATATTACACCTATAAAGGAAGGTATTCCTCAACTTGTAGATGGTCTTTCTAATAATAAAAGTATCGAAGCGGCTGAAGGTATAATGACTACTGATACTCGCCTTAAAGAGATTGCTGTAGAGTTTTGTATTGGCGGTAAAGTATGTAAAATAGGCGGTATTGCAAAAGGTTCGGGTATGATACATCCTAATATGGCAACAATGCTCGTATTTATTACTACCGACTGTGCTATTAGTAGCAAAATGCTTCAAAAAGCGCTTTCTACCGATATTCAAACAACATTTAATATGGTTAGTGTTGATGGCGATACTTCTACTAATGATATGGTAGTTGTTTTGGCTAATGGTATGGCACAAAACGATGAAATTGTTTGTGATGGCGATGATTTCAATGTTTTTATGAAAGCATTAAATACAGTTTGTGTTAATCTTTGTCGTAAAATTGCTGCTGATGGCGAGGGTGCAACAAAATTACTTGAATGTAAAGTTAGTGGCGCTGAAAACTTAGAAATTGCAAAGACAGTAGCAAAGTCTGTTGTTTGTTCTTCACTTACAAAGGCGGCAATGTTTGGCTCGGATGCTAACTGGGGAAGAGTGCTTTGTGCTATTGGTTATTCTAAGGCGCCGGTAGATGTAGAAAAAATTGATGTTTCTTTCCGTTCTAACAAGGGTGAAATTGCCGTTTGTAAAGATGGTTCAGGATTAGATTTTTCAGAAGAAAAAGCAAAAGAAATTTTGTTGGAAAATGAAATTGAAATTTTAGTTAATCTTAACAGTGGCGAAGTTTCTTCTACTGCTTGGGGTTGTGATTTAACCTACGATTATGTAAAAATTAACGGTGATTACCGTACATAAAATTAGGGCGGACAAACAGTTCCGCCCAAAAGTGTTTAAAAGGAGTACTTAAAAATGGCTTTAAATATAACAAATGCACAACGTGCTGAAATTTTAACACAGGCACTTCCGTATATTCAAAAATATTACAACAAAACAGTTGTTATTAAATATGGCGGAAACGCTATGATAAATGAAGATTTAAAACAACAAGTAATGGAGGATATTGTTCTTTTACACTTGGTTGGTGTTAAGGTCGTTTTAGTACACGGCGGTGGACCTGAAATTACCGATATGCTTTCTAAAATTGGTAAAGAAAGTAAATTTGTTGATGGTCTTCGTGTAACCGATAAAGAAACTGCCGAAGTTGTACAAATGGTACTTGCCGGTAAAATAAACAAAAGTCTTGTTAATCTTCTTGAAATTAAAGGTGGCAAGGCTATGGGTATATCTGGTCTTGATGCAAGACTTATTATGGCAGAACAAAAGGATGAACGTTTAGGTTATGTTGGCAAAATTACTAAAGTTAATGTTGAGCCTGTAACCGACCTTTTGAAAAACGACTATATACCTGTAATTTCAACTGTAGCATGTGATAAAGAAGGTAATGTTTATAATATAAATGCGGATACTGCTGCTGCGTATATTGCGGGTGCGCTTGAGGCGGAATGTTTAATTTCAATGACTGATATTGCCGGTATTTTGCGTGATAAGGATGACAGTTCAACACTTATTCCTAAAATAACAACAAGCCAAGCAAAAGATTTGTTTGGTGACGGAACAATTTCTGGCGGTATGATACCAAAGGTTGAGTGTTGTCTTGATGCAATTAATCGCGGTGTTAAAAAGGTATTTATTATGGATGGTAGAATTCCTCACTCGTTGCTTATTGAAATCTTGACTGATGAGGGTGCAGGAACGATGGTTGTAAAGGGATAAAGGTATGAATATTAAAGAAAAAGACAGTTTATATATTGCCTCTACTTACGCCCGTTTTCCTGTAACACTTACAGGCGGTAAGGGTTCACTTGTTTACGATGACGAGGGAAAAGAATATATAGATTTAGCAACAGGTATTGCGGTTAATACTTTTGGTATTGCTGATGATGAATGGATTTCGGCGGTAACAAAACAGTTGACTTGTTTACAACACGCTTCAAATTTGTATTATACAGAACCTTGTGCAAATTTAGCGGAGATTTTGTGTAATCGCACAGGTCTTAAAAAGGTTTTCTTTTCAAACTCGGGCGCTGAGGCTAATGAATGTGCAATAAAGGCCGCAAGAAAGTATGCAGCCGATAAAAAAGGTAAAGAATACAATACAATTATAACCTTAAAAAACAGTTTCCACGGTAGAACAATAACAACACTTTCGGCAACAGGTCAAGATGTATTTCATAATGACTTTTTACCACTTACCGAAGGTTTTGTTTATGCCCAGGCTAATAATATTGCCGACCTTGAAGAAAAAATAAAAGAAAACAAGGTTTGCGCTATTATGTTTGAACTTGTGCAAGGTGAAGGTGGTGTTTTACCGCTTAGAAAAGAATTTGTTAAGGAAATAGAAAAAATTGCAAAAGAAAACGATATTTTAACGATTGTTGACGAAGTTCAAACGGGTAATGGTAGAACAGGTGAATTGTATGCATTTATGAATTATAACATTTTACCTGATATAGTTTCTACTGCAAAAGGTATTGGTAATGGTTTGCCTTTAGGTGCTACAATGTTAGGACAAAAGGTTGAAAATGTATTTAACTTCGGTTCCCATGGTTCAACCTTTGGTGGTAATCCTGTTGCATGTGCCGGTGCAATTAATGTAATAAATAGAATAGATAATGAACTTTTAAATCAGGTTAAAGAAAAGAGTAATTACATAATAAACGCTTTAAAAGATGCTAGTGGTGTAAAAAGTGTTGATGGAATGGGCTTAATGCTTGGAATTGAAACCCAAAAGGATGCAACCGAAGTAATAAACTATTGTTTAGAAAACGGTGTTTTAGTTATTAAGGCAAAAAATAAGGTTAGATTGCTTCCAGCTTTAAATATTCCTATGGAATTGCTCGAAAAAGCGGTTAATATTTTAAAGAAAGGTTGTGCTGTGTAATGGATTTTAAAGGAAAGAGTTTTTTAAAACTTTTAGATTTTTCGACTGAAGAAATAGAGTGCCTTATTGATTTAGCGGCAGAACTTAAATATAAGAAAAAAGCCGGTATACCACATAAACTTTGCGAGGGTAAAAACATTGCGCTTATTTTTGAAAAAACAAGTACAAGAACTCGCTGTAGTTTTGAAGTTGCAGCATATGATCTTGGTATGGGTGTTACATATTTAGACCCTACAGGTTCACAAATTGGTAAAAAGGAAAGCATTGCCGATACTGCAAGGGTTTTAGGTCGTATGTATGACGGTATTGAATACCGCGGTTTTGGACAAGAAATTGTTGAAGAATTGGCAAAATATGCTGGTGTTCCTGTTTGGAACGGACTTACTAATGAATTTCACCCAACACAAATTTTGGCAGACTTTCTTACCATTAAAGAACATTTTGGTAAACTAAAAGGAATAAATTTTGTTTATATGGGTGATGCGCGTTACAATATGGGTAACTCCTATATGGTGGGTGCAGCAAAAATGGGGCTTAACTTTACAGTTTGCGCACCAGAAAAGTATTTCCCTGAAAAAGCATTGATAGATGAATGTTTACAAATTGCAAAGCAAACAGGTGCAACAATTACTTTTGAAACCGATCCTTTAAAGGCTACAAAAAATACCGATGTAATTGCAACTGATGTTTGGGTTTCAATGGGTGAACCTGTAGAAGTTTGGGAAGAAAGAATTAAGGATTTATCACCTTATCAAGTTAATAAAAAGATTATGGAAAATGCGGGTGAAAACGCCGTGTTTATGCATTGTTTACCATCTTTCCACGATTTAAAAACTGTTGTAGGTAAAGAAATGGGCGAAAAGTTTAAGAGAACTGAAATGGAAGTTACTGACGAAGTTTTCGAAAGTAAGCAGTCTATTGTTTTCGATGAGGCTGAAAATAGAATGCATACAATTAAAGCCGTTATGGCGGCAACTTTAGTTTAACGGAGTAATAAAAAATGCGTGTAGTTATTAAAATAGGAACATCGACATTAGCTCATAAAACAGGAACACTTAATATTCGCAGAGTTGAAGAACTTTGCAAGGTTATGAGTGACCTTAAAAATGCAGGAAATGAAGTAATATTAGTATCTTCAGGCGCTATTGGAATGGGCGTGGGCAAACTTTCGCTACCCCAAAAGCCGAGCGATATTCCTACAAAACAAGCGGCGGCTGCTGTTGGTCAATGCGAACTTATGTATACGTATGACAAGTTGTTTTCTGAATATAATCACACTGTTGCGCAAATTTTAATTACGGGCGAAGATATTGACCATAACGACCGTAGACAAAATTTTGAAAATACTATGCGCCGTTTGTTAGAACTTTCAGTTTTGCCTATTATAAATGAAAATGACTCGATCTCAACCTCTGAAATTGAAATTGGCGATAATGATACATTAGGAGCTATTGTAGCAACTGCAATTAACGCAGATTTACTTATAATTCTTTCGGATATTGACGGTTTATTTACTGCTGACCCTCATAAAGATAAAAATGCAGTGTTGCTTAATAAGGTTACTAAAATTACACCCGAAATTGAGAATATGATAGGCGGTGTGGGAAGTAATCTTGGTACAGGTGGTATGACAACCAAAATCAAGGCGGCAAAAATCGTAACGAATAACGGAATAGATATGGTTATTGCTAATGGTAGTAATCCTGCAGTTTTATATGATATTATTGATGGTAAAAATGTTGGCACAAGGTTTGTAGGAAGGAAATAGTAAGTATGACAACTTTAGAGATTTTACAACGCGCTAAAAAAGTTTCTTTAAGCGGTACGCTTTCAACCGAAGAAAGAAATAATGCATTAACCGAAATGGCTAAGTCGTTGGTTGCTGCAACGGATGATATTTTAGTTGCTAATAAACAGGATGTTGAGGCAGCCAAAGGTAAAATTTCAGATGTTATGATTGATAGGCTAATTTTAACAAAAGAGAGAATTAAAGCCATGGCAAAGGGAATAGAAGATGTTAGAGATTTGCCTGATAGCGTTGGAAAATTGCTTTCTTCGGTTAAAAGGGAAAATGGAATTATTATTCAAAAGGTTTCGGTGCCGATAGGTGTAGTTGCTATAATTTATGAAAGCCGACCAAATGTTACTTCCGATGCGGCGGCGCTTTCTTTTAAAAGCGGTAATGTTTGTGTGCTCCGTAGCGGAAAAGAGGCTTATTCTACTGCAAAAGCAATAGTTTCTGCCTTAAAAAAGGGCTTAAGCACGGCTAACATTAACGAAGATTATGTAAACTTAATTGATGATACTACAAGGCAAAGTGCAACCGATTTAATGACTGCGGTAGGATATGTTGATTTGCTTATTCCCCGCGGCGGAAAAGGACTTATAAAGGCTTGTACTGAAAATGCTAAAGTTCCTTGTGTTGAAACAGGAACCGGAATTTGTCATATTTATATTGAAAAAACTGCCGATTTAGAAATGGCACTTAATATTGTAAACAACGCTAAAACAAGCCGACCTTCGGTTTGTAATGCGGCGGAGGTTTGCCTTGTTGATAGAGATATTGCAAAAGAGTTTTTGAAGAAACTTTATGAATGTTTTAACGGTCGTGTAGAAATTAGGGGAGACAAAGAAGTTTGTGATATTATACCGGTAAAATCCGCTGTTGAGGAGGATTTTGACACCGAATTTTTAGATTATATTATGGCGGTTAAGGTTGTTGATGGTGTAGGCGATGCGGTTGAGCATATAGCAATTCATTCAACTCACCATAGTGAAAGTATAATAACAACTTCTACCTCTGCAGCGGACTATTTTACAAGCCGTGTTGATTCGGCTGCTGTATATGTAAATGCTTCTACAAGATTTACTGATGGCGGTGAGTTTGGTCTCGGTTGTGAGATGGGTATTTCTACTCAGAAACTTCACGCAAGAGGTCCTATGGGACTTGGAGAACTTAACACATATAAATACGTTATTTTAGGAAATGGTCAAATAAGATAGGAGAAGAATTATGTCAACTAAAATGTTTGGATTTATTGGTTGTGGAAATATGGGCGGCGCTTTAGCACGTGCAGTTTCAAAATCGGCTGAAAAACAGGAAATAATTGTTACTGATACTTGCTTGGAAAAAGCAGAACAATTAGCAAATGAGTTATCTTGCGAAGTGGGTACTACTTTGTCAGTTGCACAAAATGCAAAATATATCTTTTTAGGTGTAAAACCACAAGTTATGAAGTCGCTTATCGAAGAAATCACACCTGTTTTAGAAAAAAGGGAAGATAGATTTATACTTGTTTCAATGGCAGCAGGAATTAAAATTGCAAACTTTAATGAAATGTCGGGTCATAAGTTTCCAACAATTAGAATTATGCCTAATACACCTGTTTCGGTTGGTGAAGGTATGATTTTATACTCACTTTGTAAGGTTATAACCGAATTTGAGGAGCAAGAATTTGTATCACACCTTAAATTTGCGGGTAGGCTTGATAAATTAAACGAAGAACTTATTGATGCCGGTTGTGCAATTTCGGGTTGTGGCCCTGCGTTTGTTTATATGTTTGCTGAAAGTATGGCGGCTGCTGGTGAAAAGTTAGGGCTCCAAGGTGAAAAAGCAATCGAATATGCGGCGCAAACACTTTTAGGCGCGGCAAAACTTATGTTAAATTCTAACAAAACACCCCTTACATTAAGACAAGAAGTTTGCAGTCCCGGTGGCGCTACTATTGAGGGTGTTCATTCACTTGAAAATTCTAATCTTAAAAGTGTAGTTGAAAAAGCAATTAACGCTTCTTTTAATAGAACAGTTGAACTTGGGAAATAATAATACTAATACCGCCTTGTAAAAGGCGGTATTTTTACAATTTTTTTACAATTAATGTATTGACATTAATTTATATATAAACTAAAATTATAGATAATAATGCTAAATTTTGGGATGGATGCAAAAATGATTAAAACTTTGGCAAAAAGTATTAGGGAAAATAAATTACCTTCTATTTTAACCCTCGTTTTTATTATGGGAGAGGTTTTAATAGAGGCGGTTATTCCTTTTATAACTGCAACTCTTGTTAATAACATTGAGGCAAGCGCTCCGATTACTACTGTTGTAAAAACCGGCGCAATGCTTATTTTGTTAGCGCTTTTGTCGCTTTGTTGCGGTTGTATTGCGGCAATTACCTGCGCTAAAGCTTCGGCAGGATTTTCAAGAAATCTCCGCCGCGATATGTTCGAGCGTATACAAAGTTTTTCTTTTTCTAATATAGATAAATTTTCTTCTTCCTCTCTTGTAACCCGCCTTACTACTGACATTACACACGTTCAAATGTCTTATATGATGATAATTCGTACTGCTATCCGCAGTCCTATGTTGCTTATTTTTTCAGTAATAATGGCGTATACAATGGGTGGTGCATTAGCAACTTCTTTTGTTGTTGTAATTCCTGTTTTAATATTTGGTTTAGTGATGGTAAGTAGAAAAGCAATGCCTGCTTTTAGAAGCGTATTTAAAAAGTACGACAAACTAAATGAATCTATTGAAGAAAATGTGCGCGGAATGCGTGTTGTAAAAGGCTTTTCCCGTGAAGAATATGAAAAGGAAAAGTTTAGTAATGCTTCAAAAGGAATAGTTAAAGATTTTACAAAAGCCGAGCGTATTGTAGCACTTAATGCACCGATAATGCAGTTTTGTATGTATTTTAATACGGTTGTAATTTTATTCTTGGGTTCATACCTTGTTATTTCTAATTCGGGAAAAACTGTAAACGTTGGTCATATATCGGCAATGCTAACTTACGGTATGCAAATTTTAATGTCACTTATGATGCTTTCAATGATTTATGTAATGATTACAATTTCACTTGAATCTATGAGACGTATTTCTGAAGTTTTAGAAGAGGTACCAAATCTTAAGAATCCTGAAAATCCTATATACGAAGTTAAAGATGGCTCTATTTCTTTTGAAAATGTTAGCTTTAAATACAATAAAGATGCTAAAAAATTCGCTCTCGAAAACATAAACTTTGAAATTAAAAGCGGTATGACGGTTGGTGTTATTGGGGGTACAGGGTCTAGTAAATCTTCATTAGTTCAGTTAATCCCTCGCCTTTATGACACTACTGAAGGTAGGGTTTTAGTTGGCGGAATTGATGTAAAAAATTATGACATTAAAACTCTACGTGATAATGTTGCAATGGTTTTACAAAAGAATGTGCTTTTCTCGGGTACTATTAAAGAAAATTTGCGCTGGGGTAACGAGAACGCTACCGATGACGAAATTATCGAAGCTTGTAAATTAGCACAAGCAGATGAATTTATAAATACCTTTACTGATGGGTATGACACCTACATTGAGCAAGGCGGCGCAAATGTTTCAGGTGGTCAAAAACAACGCCTTTGTATTGCAAGAGCGTTGCTTAAAAAGCCTAAAATCTTAATTTTAGATGACTCTACAAGCGCGGTTGATACAAGAACTGATGCGCTAATTCGTAAAGGTTTTAAAGATTTTATACCTAACACTACAAAAATTATAATTGCGCAGCGTATAGCATCTGTTCAGGATGCCGATTTAATAGTAGTTATGAATAACGGTAAAATAGATGCTGTTGGTAATCATAATGATTTATTAGAAAACAACGTAATTTATAGAGAAGTATTTGAACAACAAACAAACGGAGGTGAGGAAGATGCGTAGACCAACTGGCGGTATGCCGCGAAATCTTCCAAAAGGAATGCCTCCTATGCGAAAGTTTAACGGTAATGCATTAAAGCGAATGATGAAATTGCTTTGGCAAAGTTATCCTGTACTATTGCCAACTGCCGCTCTTTGTATATTGTTTTCGGCAATAGTTTCAACATTACCTGCAATTTTTAATCAACAAATATTAGCAGCGATTGAACAGTTTTATAAACAGGGTGACTGGACGGGTGCTAAAGAAGTTATTATTCCAAAAATAATAATTTTAATAGTATTATATGTATTATCGCTTATAACGGTAACTCTTCATCCTCAACTTATGGCGATTATAACACAGGGCTTTTTGGGTAAAATGCGTGAAAAACTTTTTAACAAAATGCAAAACTTACCTATTAAGTATTTTGATACTAATAAGCACGGCGATATAATGAGCCACTATACTAACGATATTGATGCTTTGCGCCAAATAATTTCGCAAAGTTTTGCGGCTGTTTTTCAGTCGGGTGTAATTGTGCTTTGTGTTTTTGGCATTATGCTTTGTTATAGCGTTTGGATTACTTTAGTTGTGGTTGTTGGTATATTTCTCTTGTTTTCCGTGACTAAAAAGGTTGGCGGCGGCTCGGCTAAATATTTTATGAAGCAGCAACAGTCAATCGGTAAAGCCGAAGGTTATATTCAAGAAATAATGAACGGACAAAAGGTTGTAAAGGTTTTTTGTCACGAGGAAAAAACTTTAGATGAATTTGATAAAGTTAATAACGAACTTTACGAAAACGCAAGAAAAGCAAATGCTTATGCTAATATATTAGGCCCTATAAATATGAATATAGGTAATATATTATATGTAGTTATTGCAACTGTTGGTGGCCTTTTGCTTTTACTTAAAGTGCCTAATTTAAGCCTTATAGGTATGCCGTTAAGTATTAGCGTTGTAATACCATTCCTCAATATGACAAAGCAATTTACAGGTAATATTAACCAAGTTTCACAACAAATTAACTCTATTGTAATGGGTCTTGCGGGTGCTGAAAGAATTTTTGAAGTTATGGATAGTGAGCCTGAAGTTGATGATGGTTATGTAACCCTTGTAAACGCAAAAGTTGATGAAAACGGTAATATAACCGAGACTAATGAGCGTACAGGAGTTTGGGCTTGGAAACATCCACATACTGACGGAACGTTATCCTATACTCTTGTTAAGGGCGATGTAAGATTAGTTGATGTAGATTTTGGTTATACCGAAGAAAAGACTGTTTTACACAATATTGATGTGTTTGCCGAACCCGGACAAAAGGTTGCTTTTGTTGGTGCTACAGGTGCGGGTAAAACTACTATTACCAACCTTATTAACCGTTTTTATGATATTGCTGATGGTAAGATTAGGTATGATGGTATTAATATTAATAAAATCAAAAAATCCGATTTACGCCGTTCGCTCGGTATAGTTTTACAAGATACTAACCTGTTTACAGGTACAGTTATGGAAAATATACGATATGGTAGACTTGATGCTACTGATGAAGAATGTATTGAAGCGGCTAAACTTTCAGGTGCAGATGATTTTATAACCCGTTTACCTATGGGCTATAACACTGAACTTTCAAACAATGGTTCTAACCTTTCACAAGGCCAACGTCAGTTAATAGCGATTGCCCGTGCGGCTGTTGCAGACCCTCCGGTTATGATACTCGATGAAGCAACTTCGAGTATTGATACCCGCACTGAAGCGATTGTACAAAAGGGTATGGACCGTTTAATGCAAGGCAGAACAGTTTTTGTTATTGCGCATAGACTTTCTACTGTTAAAAATTCCGATGTTATTATGGTACTTGAAAACGGTAGAATAATTGAACGCGGTAACCACGAAAAATTAATTGCTGAAAAAGGCAAGTATTATCAATTA
>JAZNCS010000049.1:0-4420 GCA_045587685.1 Acutalibacteraceae bacterium | reverse complement strand
CGGCGCAAAATGCGAAAAAAGGGCAAAAGAACGGCTAAAAACGGCACACCACGAAAAAAGAAAAAATTTTAAGAAATCGCAAAAAACTTTTGAAAAACGCTTGACAAGGTGTAAAAAGTATGATATAATAAAAGAGCCTTGAAAGACAGGGCGAAAAAATCAAAGACAGCACGGAAAGACGGGCAAAAAATAAAAAAGAGGTATAAAAATATGGGAAATATAACATTTATGGAAAAAGAGCCATTTAGAAGCGAAACTATGTATTTTAACGGTATGCGATACCCTGTATATATGATAAAAAATGGGGTTGAATATTTTTTGTGGAATAGGTCTCTCCCCGCGGATTATGGCGACGAAGAAACGCAAGACGCGAGAAAAATTCAACTTTTGGAAAACGAAGGTAAGTATTTCAAATTTTATGACCACAGCGGGTACAATTCCCCCATCGCTTTTATTGAATGGGTCAAAAATAAAAATCTACACCTTCGAAAAGGATTTACTGCTAAAATATTAGAAGACGGTAAAACATTTGATTTTCGCGGTAACTTAAAAGAAATTTCTTGTGCTTTTTTTTATCGAGTTTTTGACGAAACGACTATAAAAGAAATAAAGAAAATAATATCGGAGGTATAAAAAATTATGATGGAACTTGAAACGAGATACGGCAAAATGAGCGACTACAACCGGACGAGAGTATTAAACGAAGTTGCTAAAATGATTGAATCGGACGGCGGAAAGATTTTACACGGCGAAAGACAGCAATACTTTTTTAAGCCGTACACAATGGAAACGGACGAACAAAAGCGCAAAACCGTTGAAGAATTGCCACCCGTTAAAAAATGGGAGTATAAATACTGCGGTTGTGGCGACACGCTTTCATTTATTTTTGATGGATATTATTATAATATAAGTTACGACAGCAACCCCTTTTTCCCCATAATTTATACAAAAATAAAAATAGACGAAAACGGCGGTTATTTTGGGAAGCGGTATAGTTATAGCAATGAAGAATTAAACGAACGGCAATATAAAAAAGACGGCAGTTTTGCTTTTTCGATTGGGTATGATAATTTATTTAAGATTTGTAACGACAATGAAATATTATCAATGGCGCGATACCATTACGAGCAGATGAAAAGCGCAATAATTAACGGTCGAGAAAGTGAACCATACAACGAGAAAAGACGAGTAAAAAATTATTTTGATGGCGGTTATCACTACGAACGAATTTACGACAAAACGCCGTGCAACATTTACGGCAGGGGGGTGGTATGATATGGAAATTTTACTTTTCCCTATTTTCCTATTTTACTACTTTTTCAAATTTTTAATCAATGGCAATAAATGACGGAGGGCGACAAGATGAACAGCGACAAAATAAAAGCAACGGCGGACGAGATAAAAAAGGCGATAAGCGAAAACGATTTTACAAAAATTGAAAAGCTTTTATATAATGGCGATTATAAAAATACAATTCCATTAATAGAAAAAGTATATTCTATTATTTGAGAAGGAAAGACGGGGCGAACCCCCGTTTTTTTTATTGTCTTTTTTTCCTTTACCTTTTACGGCATCACCACGAAAACCGCAAAAGCGAAAACGCCTTGAAAATTGCCATTAAAACGGGCTTTTTTATTGCCTTGATAGATTGCACGAGCCGAGAAACGGCGAAACGGACAACGCAACGCCAAACACGCAACCGCCAAAAACACGCACGGGAACGGGGAAAAATCGCACGAAATCCGCACGGACGGACAAACACACGGCGACAGGGCAAACGGGCGAAAAAACGCCAAAAGAAAAGGCGAGAGCCGACGCCACCACCGAAGCACGGCGAGAAAATCCGCCACCACGAGCCAAGCCGAGCAGAGCGACAAGCCACCGAGCCACGCCACGAAAAAAGGACAGCCGAAGCCGTCCTAAAAAATAGGTGTACCCCTATGTGCCTATGCCTTGCTACGCAACAGTAGGGGATTTTTGATGTTTCGCCCCACAACCGTAGGCGACTTGCCAAGTGTGGCAGTTCAACCGTAGGCGGTGTCCCCATTGGTTGCTACGAAACAGTAGGCGTATCTACCCATTCGTCATTGTTTATCAACAGCGGATATTTTAATTATAGTTCGCCTAACTGCGTACAACGATTACTCGCTTGGGTGTTTCCTTTGCAGGAGCAGGGTTACAGGTTTGCGAACTGCCTACTACTAACCCTTGTTCGGCATTTCATTATCCAAATTCTATTCCGTCAAGACTTATTCTCTTCGCAACTGTCGCAGGTAATTTTGGGTACTTCGTTTGCAGGGTTATTGCCGAAATTCTTGCCGTTTTGAATAACATCCAAGAGCGATTTCATATACCAATCCTTTTCGTCAGCGACCAAATTGATACACTCGCAAAGGGTTTTGAGTTCCGCACCGTCAATGTCTGCCGTCAATTTCTTGTCGATTGTTTCCAAAATCTTGACTTTCAGTTCTTTTGCTTTGTTGTTAATAGTTTCCATAAAATATCTCCTTTTAATTTAATCGTTTTTAATGTTGGCGGTAGTATCTTCCGTCGGTTTAACGCCGTAGCGTTTTCTTAATACATTTGTTACGGCAACTGTTTGTCCGTTGCTTTCATTGTCAACGGCTTGCAAAATCTCCCTTGCCGTGTCGCTTTCCTTGCGGTAGCCTAACTTGTTGATTAGTACATAACCTACTTCATAAGGGTTGCTTAAATCAAACTCGTCTTGCTTCCCGTAGAGTTCATTTGCCAATTTGCTTATTTCTTTGTGATTTGGTAATACTTCAATCTTTTTCTCGTCCATTGTTTTCTCCATAAATCCGTCCTACCTTAACCGCCGTCGGCTACTTTTTGCCGTTAAAAATTCCGCTTTCAATAAGGCGGTTTACAACTCTCTTTATCATAATCGGCGGAACAGACATACCGCAAATATACTCCGATTTTTCTTTCCCTAAAACATAATCTTCGGGGAAAGTTTGACTATGCAAAACATCTTCGTCGCTTGGGTGGTTTCCGTTTATAGTCCATACATCTCCGTGTCCTGCCGTTTGTGTGGGATATACTTCGTTTTCGTATGCTATTCTATGTGTAATGACACTATTTACTCCGTATAATCTTTGCATACATTCGTTGATTGCTTCGCCTTTTCGTATTTGTTTTATCGCTGCACTCATTTTACCGCTTGCAATTTTTTCTTCTTGCGTTTTGAAAATTCCGTACTTTATCGGCTCGTAATTAAAAGCCATATCAATTTTATCAAGGTCAAAATCAAGTCTTGTTGCAACAAAGAATACCCTATGTCTTGTTTGCGGTACACCCATATTCTCGCCCTTTAATAGCCAATGTTTGCACTTATAACCAATATCTTTTAATTGCTTATAAATTTTTTGCACATACGACCACGCTTCGCCTTTAATTAACCCTTCTACATTTTCCATTATCATTACTTTCGGTCTTAATTTTGCAACCGTTCCAATAAAGACAAAAGACAAATCGTCAAGTGTTTGTTCGGCTTGTCCTTCACGAAATTTCTTTTTAACACCCCAACTATCTTCTCTATCCCCTACCATTGAAAATGTTGTGCAAGGTGGAGAACCGTCCAAAATGTCAAGGTTATACAATTCTTCGGGCAAATCTTCTCGCTTGTTAAAATCTCGTATATCTTCCAAATAGTTGTATTTCGGGTGGTGGTTTTCGACATAAACCTTGTTCATTCGGGGGTCAATCTCGTTACACCCAAGCACTTCGCAACCTGCTAACTTGTACCCCATTGTGCTACCGCCACCACAGGCAAAGCACGAAAACACTTTTAACCCATTTGTTTTTTCGGGGTAATCGTCTGCCATAGTCCACTTCCAATCGGTTGACGGAAGCGGTTTGTATTGCCTTGCTTCTTCTTCGGGAAGAAACTCAAATAATTCCATTTGCATAATTCACACCTCTACTTTTTCCATTTGAATAACGCCTCAAAAAAGCCGTAAATCACGACCAAGATTGTCGCAAAGAGCCAACCCATAATTCCCACCTTGCCTATTTTTAGGAAAGTTTAATCCTCGTTTTCGGTTAAAATACCTACTCTTTCGCCTTTATAGTTTATAATCAAAAAAGTTCTTTCTTCTTCTGCTTTATCTTCACGCAATATAGATTTAATCCGTTTTATATCATTTTTTGATAAAATAAACCATTCGCCTCTTGTTCTCTTTTCTCCAAAGATTTCGTGCAGTTCAAGTTCAACTTCGTCATAATTGTTTACATACTCGCAAACCACTAATTCGGGTTCTTTGAAAAGCCTTGTATATTCTCCAAATCGGCGTTTTATGTTTTTAGACTTTCCTATCTTATAGTAATCGTCTATTTTAATGACATAAATATAACCTTGTTCTTTTTTTGTTATCTTATGCTTGTCATAACTTTTGTCTTT
>JAZNCS010000048.1:0-5042 GCA_045587685.1 Acutalibacteraceae bacterium | reverse complement strand
AACAATAATTGATACTGATAGGGCAGAAGCGTTTATTATTGCAATTTCTAAACTTATTCAAAGACTATCAATAGACCATTTACATATTGTTGGAGATATTTTTGACAGAGGTCCACGACCCGATTTAATAATTGATAGCCTTGTCAATTATCATTCTTTAGATATTCAATTAGGTAATCACGATATTGTTTGGATTGGTGCTGCAAGTGGGAATGAGGCGTGTATTGCAACTGTTATTAGAAACAGTTTAAGATACAATAATTTTTCCGTTTTAGAAGAAGGTTATGGAATTAGTTTAAGACCTTTAATTAACTTTGCGATTGAAAATTATTATAACGACCCTTGTAAACAATTTGAAATTAAGAACGCTAATAGAAATAATGATATTAACCTTAAAATTGCTACAAAAATGCATAAAGCAATTACGATTATTCAATTTAAGCTTGAAGGTCAAACTATTTTAAGACATCCTGAATATGATATGAATGACCGTTTGCTTTTGGAAAGTATATTTGATGGTGAAATTAAAGTTAATGGTATAAATTATAAATTAAATGATAAAAAATTTAATACTATCAATAAGGATAATCCTTATGAATTGACAGATGAAGAAACCGAGGTTATAAATACACTTAAAGAATCTTTCCTTAACTCTGAAAAGTTGCAAAAACATATTTCGTTTTTACTTAAGAAAGGCTCAATGTATAAGATATATAATGACAATCTATTATATCACGGTTGTATCCCTTGTGAAGAAAACGGTGAATATTCTTCTGTTAATATTGATGGTAAATTATACAAGGGCAAAGCACTTTTTGAAAAATGTGATGATATAGTAAAGAATTCATTTTTTAAAAAACAAAATTCAGATTTCATTTGGTATTTATGGTGTGGAAGCAAATCTCCACTTTATGGACGTAATAAAATGGCAACCTTTGAAAATTATTTTATTACTGATAAAAAAGCTGCTAAAGAAATCAAAAATCAATATTATAGTTTAATTGATGATAAAAATTTTGCTATTAAAATTTTGAATGATTTTGGTATTAAAGAAGAAAATGCTCATATTGTTAATGGACATATTCCAATTAAGACTGAAAAAGGTGAAAGTCCAATTAAAGCAGATGGTAAAATATTTATTATTGATGGTGGTTTATCGAAAGCATATCATAAAATTACAGGAATTGCAGGTTACACATTAGTTTATAATTCTAACGGATATAAATTGATTAAGCATACACCTTTTACAGATGTTTCAGAAGTAATTAAGTCCGGTTTTGAACTACATTCTACTTATACCGAAATAGAACATACGGTTGAGAGAAGAAAAGTTAAAAACACTGATATTGGCAAGAAGATAGAACAACAAATTGAAATTCTTAAAAAATTGTTAAATGCATATAAATTAGGTATAATTAAAGAAAAAGAAGTTAAATAAAAAAAGGGCGACAATCAATGTCGCCCTTTAAAATTTATAAAAATATTAGTCATCAAATTCAACGTTGTAAACATACCATTTGCCACCGAGTTTGAATACATAGAATGTAGCATCTTCTGTATCTTCATCTTCTCTGCCTTTGATTGTTACTTCAACATCAAGTTCGTAACCGGCAGTAATATCTCTTTTTGCAATGTCGTATGTATCTTTGTATGAATCGCGAATATCATCAAGGTCATCTTTATCCATTTCGTCTTTATCAACGATTTTATAGGTAACTTTAACGTTTCTGCCATATTCATCTTCTAAGTCGTCTAAACGGTCGTCCCAATTATCTTCAAATTGTTCTTCACGTTCATCCATATCAATATCATATTTTTCTTCTAAATATTCCCAAACTTCATCAGGTCTGCAGTCAACATATGCTTTCCAATCGCCATTATAGTTACCCTTAATGTAATTTTTAACAGCAGATTTTGGACCAGGGAAAGCAATAGGGCATATTACGCAAAGTGCGATAATAAGTGCGAGAGCACCAGCAACTATGCCGAGTAATTTTTTATCACCCTTAACTTTGTTTGCAATTTCCAAACCTTTATCTTTAAGGTCGTTGGCAGCACTAGCAAGTGCTTCTTTGTTGATAATAGCAGTGTTTGCTGCTTCAGTAGCAACAGGAGCTTCTTCTACGACAGCGTTTTCTTCAACAACAGTCTCATTGGCAACTTCGGCTTCGGTTGCTTCAATTTTTTCGCCGCAAGCAGAACAAAAAGCAGAATTTTCTTCGAGTTCTGCGCCGCATTTACTACAGAATTTACTCATATAAATCCTCCTAAAATTTTATTAATTTAATTCTAGCAAATTAAGTTATCAATGTCAATAGAAAACACTATATTTAGTGGTTGATTTTGTTGTTTTTTTACAAAATAACACATTATAAAGAAAAAAGCCCGAAATATCGGGCTTTAAATTATATCACTTTGCTTAAAAATTCTTTAAGTCTTGGACTTTGCGGATTGTTAAAGATTTCATCAGGAGTCCCTTGTTCCATAATGATACCTTCATCAATAAAGAATACTCTATCAGCAACTTCACGAGCAAATCCCATTTCGTGAGTAACAACTGCCATTGTCATACCTTCGTTTGCAAGTTGTTTCATAACATCTAAAACTTCGCCAACCATTTCAGGATCAAGTGCGGAAGTTGGTTCATCAAATAACATAACATCAGGTTGCATACAAAGTGCTCTAACAATAGCAACACGTTGTTTTTGACCGCCTGAAAGTTGAGAAGGGTAGGAATTTGCTCTATCGGCAAGACCTACACGCTCTAAAAGTTTCAATGCACGTTCTTCAGCTTCGCTTTTTGAAAGCCCTAAAACTTTAATAGGGGAAATTGTCATATTTTTAAGTACGGTCATATGTGGGAATAAATTAAATTGTTGGAATACCATACCCATTTTTTGACGGTGTGCATTAATGTTTGTTTTAGAATCGGTAATATCGATATTATTAAAATATATATTACCGCCTGTTGGTTCTTCTAAGAGGTTAAGGCAACGCAAAAAGGTTGATTTACCAGAGCCCGAAGGGCCAATAACACAAACAACTTCACCTTTTTTAATTTCAGTATTTATACCTTTTAAAACTTCAATTTTTCCGAAGTTTTTAACTAAATTTTCAACTTTTATTAGTGTTTCATTAGTGGTCACTGTTGCGCAACCTCCTTTCGAGTTTGCCTACAAGCCAAGTAAATAGCATTACAAGTACTAAATAAATTAATGCTACTGCAATAAGTGGCATAAAAGCAGAAAATGTTCGACCGCGAATAAGGTCACCGGCTTTTGTAAGGTCAACAATGCCAACATAACCTGCAATAGAGGTTTCTTTTAACAAAACAATAAATTCGTTACAAAGGGTAGGGAGTACAATTTTAAACATTTGAGGAACAATAATATAAATCATTGTTTGAATATAATTAAAACCAAGGCTTCTACCTGCTTCAAATTGACCTTTATCAATCGACATAACACCCGAACGGAAAATTTCGGCAACATAAGCACCTGAGTTGATACCAAAGGTTAAAATTGCGATAGTTGCTTCATCATTAGAAAAAGATAAAATTATAAAGTACATAATGAGCAACTGAACAACTACCGGTGTGCCACGAATAACGGTTAGGTATATTTTGCAAATAGCATTAAAGAACGACAAAACATAAAAGCCTAATCCTTTATGTTTTTTCATTGTTTCATTGTTTTTGTCATATGTAGAACGTACAATAGCAATAATTATACCAATTCCAATACCGATAAGTGTAGCGAAAAAGGTTATAAATAATGTGTTTTTTAGACCTTCTACTATCCATTCCCAACGATTGTCCTTAATGAAATTTAGAACAAATTCGTCAGATAAATTTTGAAACCATTCTTTCATTAGTTTCTCCTTCTATACAAAACTTAACTCATTCGGAAATCCGAATGAGTTAAGAAAAGTAAATATATTTAAATTATTTGATGTATTTATCAATAATTTCTTGAATTTTACCTTCTTTGGTGAGTTTATCAAGAGCTTTGTTAATATCTTTAAGTAATTCTGTGTCTTCTTTGTTAACAGCGATAGCATAGTCTTCGTTTGTGAATTCTGTTTCTTGAATTTTAAGACCTTTGTTTGTAGAAACGAAAGCTTTTGCAGGTTCGTTGTCGATAATAACAGCAGTTACTTTACCTTCAATAAGTGCTTGAACAGCGTCAGCACCGGTTTTATAACGAACTACATTTTCTTCGCCGAAGCCCCAATCTTTTGGCTTTGAAGAACAGTAAATATCACCGGTTGTGTCTTGTTGAACACCAATTTTGATACCATCTTTAACAGCAATAGGATTGCCTTTGTCATCAAAACCTGTGTAGAAATCTTCGTAGGATTTAAAAGCAACATCTTCTTTAACGATTACAGATTGAATTCCGTTAGCGTATGTAGTAGAGAAGTTTACACTCTTTTTACGGTCTTCAGTAACTGTCATACCAGCCATACCAATATCATATTTACCGGATTGAACACCGCCGATGATTGAACCAAATTCAACATCTTTGATAACGAGTTCTTTGCCAAGTTCTTTAGCAATAAGTTGTGCAATTTCAACGTCAATACCAACATAATCGCCATCTTCAACATATTCATATGGAGGGAAGGTAGCGTTAGTTGCCATTATGAGTTTACTGTCATCTTTTGCGCCGCAACCAGCAAAGCAGCCAAGAACCAATAGTACCATAAGTACAAGAGCAATAATTTTTTTCATTTTTAAAATCTCCTTTTTGTTGCAAAAACAACATTAAAATTGTATTACATATTATAGCATTTTAAAGGAAAATTGTCAATATTTTATGCATAAATATTTGAATTTTCTAAAAATATGCAAATAATTATGCATAAAATTTAAAAAACTGAGTGTGTTAATAGCTTTGCTTCTTCAATAATTTGATGCAGTCTTGTTTTAACTGCGTCTGCAAATTGATAAAAAGCAAAATTTTCATTATCTTTTGAATAAGTATATACATTTGAAATATTAACTTCAACCTCATCAATTAAATCGTGATTAACAAAATAAG
>JAZNCS010000047.1:0-4138 GCA_045587685.1 Acutalibacteraceae bacterium | reverse complement strand
TGATATACAAATCAGTAGGGGTAATATTTATTGCCTTACCGATACTGATGTTTTCCTTTTAAATGATAAAGGTGAAATTTTGCGTCAAGCCGAAAGTGGTTTTGGCGGTGTTCGTATTGCGGTAGTAAATACAAATTCGGTTGCGGTTATTACCGATAATAAAATCGAAAAAGTAAAATTAGAACAGGTGAAAAAATAATGAACATCGTTCTTGATTTAATTATTTTAGCGATAGTTATTGTGACAATTTATCTTTCGACAAAAAAAGGTTTTGTAAAAGTTTTAGTAGAAACAGTGGGCTTTATTTTAGCGATTGTAATAGCTTTTACTGTAAGTACACCTTTGGCGGAAGCTACTTATGATAAGTTTATTGAACCTTCAATTATTCAAAGTGCCGAAAAAACCATTCAAAATGATGAGGGTATAGAAAAAGAAGTTTGGGAAAATATTCCCGATTTCATTACTAAAAATGCCGAAAATTTTGGCATTTCGGAGGATAGTTTTTCTCAAACTATAAACGAAAATATTTCTTTGGGAACTAAAAAGGCAGTAACAGTTGCTTCACAAAATGTAATTAAACCGGTGTGTGTTAGTTTAGTTTCTATGATATATGGGGTTATTTTAACAACTGTGCTTTTTATTGTAGTAAAGTTTGCCGCAAAATTTTTAAACAAACTTTTTTCTTTCAGTTTGGTAGGGAAGTTAAACCGCATTTTAGGTGGCGTCTTAGGTGTTTTTAAAGGTGTAGCATTTGCGGTGTTATTTGTTGTTATAGTTTCGTTTTTAGTTTCAATAAATGGAAAATTATTTAATATTACAATTCAAGATATAGAAAAAACATTTCTTTTTAAAGAAATTTTAATAAATTTTAATGTTTAGTTTCAAGGAGTTTTAAAATGCAGTTATGTTCTAAATGTAAAAAACGTCCGGCAATGGTTTTTTTGTCTGATGTTAGTAACCCTAATGCACAACCAAATGGACTTTGTCTTGTTTGTGCTAAAGAGTTAGGCATAAAACAAGTTGATGATATGCTTAAGCAAATGAATATCTCGGATGATGATATTGAGCAAATGAGTGAACAGTTTGCTGATATTATGTCTATGGATTCAGATGATGCTGATTTAAATGATGAAACTTTTGACTTAGGTACTGCCCCTGCTATGCCGCAATTTTTAAACAAAATTTTAGGCTCAATGGGTATGAATGTAGATAAAAAAGAAGATGAGTCTAAGTCGGATAGCGGCGAAGAAAAGAAGGACCAAAAACCTAAACGTAAACGCCGTAAATTTATTGAAAGTTATTGCACAAACCTTACCGAAAAGGCAAAATCGGGTCAAATTGATGTGATTATTGGTAGAGATAAAGAATTATATAGAACTATTCAAATTCTTTCTCGCCGTTCTAAAAATAATCCTTGCCTTATTGGTGAGCCGGGTGTTGGTAAAACCGCGATTGCTGAAGGTCTTGCTTTAATGATTGCAAAGGGTGAAGCACCTGCGCGTCTTTTAGATAAGGAAATTTTCTTGCTTGATTTAACAGGTCTTGTTGCGGGAACACAATTCCGGGGACAGTTTGAAAGTAGGGTAAAAGGCCTTGTTAGTGAAGTTAAAGAAGCGGGAAATATAATTTTATTTATTGATGAAATTCATAATTTGGTTGGCGCAGGTGACTCTTCTGAAGGCTCTATGAACGCCGCTAATATATTAAAACCTGCCCTTTCGCGTGGTGAAATTCAGGTTATTGGCGCTACTACCTTTAAGGAATATAGAAAATATATTGAAAAGGATGCGGCTTTAGAAAGACGTTTCCAACCTGTAACTATTGAAGAACCTTCAATTAGCGAAAGCGAAGAAATTCTTTTGGGTGTTAAGGGTTATTATGAGGGTTATCACAATGTGAAAATTCCTGAAAATATTATAAAGAAAATAGTTTTGCTTTCCGAAAGATATGTTACCGACCGTTATTTACCCGATAAAGCGATTGACCTTTTGGATGAAGCTTGTGCATGTGCTAGTCTTGCAAATAAGGCGATTGATGAACTTTATTTGGCTAATAAAAAGGTTGCAGAGTATTCTATTGAGTTAGAAGAACTCGAAGCGGATGTGGAAAACCCTGATTACGAAAAACAAGCATCAGTAAAATCTAAATTGCAACAGTATAAAGACAAAGCGGATGAACTTTGCGTTCGTGCTTCGGATAATACTGTTACGGATATGGATGTTGCAAGAGTTATTGAGCTTTGGACAGGAATTCCAGCAACAAAGGTACAAGAAAGCGACCTTAAAAAACTTGCAAATTTAGAAGATGAACTCAACAAAAAAATAATTGGTCAAAAAGAGGCTACAAAGTTGGTTGCAAGTGCTGTTAAGCGCTCAAGGGTTAAAACAAGTAACCAACACCGTCCGGCATCATTCATATTTGTAGGACCAACCGGTGTTGGTAAAACCGAACTTGTAAAGGTGCTGTCAAGTCAACTATTTAGCACTCCTGAAACTATGATACGCCTTGATATGTCCGAGTTTATGGAAAAACATTCGGTATCAAGAATTATTGGTGCGCCTCCAGGATATGTTGGTTATGACGAAGCGGGTCAATTAACCGAAAAGGTAAGAAGAAAGCCATATTCGGTAGTGCTTTTTGATGAAATTGAAAAAGCGCATCACGACGTTTTAAATATTCTTCTTCAAATTTTGGATGAGGGTAAGGTTACCGATGCACAAGGAAGAACAGTTAACTTTGAAAATACAGTAATTGTTATGACCTCTAACGCAGGTAGTGAAAAGAGTGAAAATCTTTTAGGCTTTGGCAAGAGTGAGGCTACCGCTTCTAAAGAAAAAGCTTTAAAGGCTTTGGAAGATTTCTTGCGACCTGAGTTTATTGCCCGTGTTGATGAAATTGTTGTTTTCTCACCACTTAATGAAGAATCAATGATTAAAATTACAAGTCTTATGCTCGAAGAGTTAAAAACAGCGCTTAAAGAAAAACTTATCGATTTAGAATTTGAAAATAGTGTTTGTGTTTATATTGCTAAAAAGTGTGGCAGCGGTAAACGAGGGGCCAGAGAAATTAGAAATATAATCCGCCGCGAAATCGAAAACCAAATCGTTGACGCTGTAATCGAAAATGGCGAAGGCGGTATAAAAACAATTTCTCTTTCAGCAAATGAAAAAATTAACCTTGAAGTTAAAATTTGATCTTAGAAATATTGTTAAACTGAAAAAGGCTTGGGAATTTCCCAAGCCTTTTTTTTAATTTAATGTAACAGTAATAAAATGTTCTTTATTATCATTGAATAGCGGCACAACATTGCCTTTTATTTGTTTGCCGTCAACCTTTAACGAAACTTTATTTCCGCCGTTGTTAGTATATTTAATTTGAAGTTTGTTACCTCTGTAATGGCGAGTGGCTTCGACATTTTTCCAACTGCTTGGAAGTGCGGGGCAGATGTGAAGTCCATCATAATCTCTTTGCAAACCTAAAATTCCTTCATAGTAGCACATAAGTCCCCAAGCGGAAGAACCGGTTTGCCAAGCAAAGCACTGAAACTTCTTCACTATTCACTATTACTTATTACCTAATCGACAAGTTTCGATAGTGAAGAGTGAAAAGTGAAGAGTTAATAGTGAAAAAGTAAAATCGACAAGCTTCTGTCGAAACTTGTCGATTTTGGCGGAGAAGGAGGGACTCGAACCCTCGCGCCGGTCACCCGACCTACGCCCTTAGCAGGGGCGCCTCGTCACCAACTTGAGTACTTCTCCATTGGTAACTATATAAAATATTAATAAAAATGGCGGAGAGAGTGGGATTCGAACCCACGGTACCCGTAAGGGTACGACGGTTTTCAAGACCGTTCCGTTATGACCACTTCGGTATCTCTCCGTTTGTTGCTACGATATTCTATCATAACATTTTGAGTATGTCAATAGATTTTTCTGAAATTATCTTTATTTTTTCATGCCCATACAAAAGTCGAGGGAGCTTCTTTTGCGAAGCTCCCTTTTTCGACTCTTATAATAAACAATTGAAAGGATGGATGGGAAATTCAGTACACGCTTGCACTTCGTTTCTGAATCAAATGAATTTTTGCACTTGCTATGTTCATATTATATTACATCGGAAATTAAATTACCACCTTATT
>JAZNCS010000046.1:0-12730 GCA_045587685.1 Acutalibacteraceae bacterium | reverse complement strand
TGAAAAAGTTTAAGGTTTTTGACTAATATGAGATCTAAACGAAGTATTGCTCCATATTATTTCAATAAAAACCGCAAAAAAAATAACAGCGAGAAATCGCTGTTATTTTTTATATCCGTTGTGGATATGAATGGCAGGGGTAGAAGGACTCGAACCCTCACAAACGGTTTTGGAGACCGGTGTGCTACCATTGACACCATACCCCTATATATGTATTATATTTCGTTAACCTAAAAAAGTTAGTGCTTATTTTGGTGAACATTTCAATGCTTATTTTGGTGGACCAGCAGTTTTGGAAGTTAAAAAGGTTCCGGGGGAACGTTTTTAATCCAAAAGTCCCTGTCGCAGAAAACAAGCTTTGCGCAGTTTGATGCGCATACTACGACGTGTAGAAATCTAATCAAGGCTTGATTAACTTTAATGCTTATTTTGGTGGACCAGCAGGGACTCGAACCCCGGACCAACCGGTTATGAGCCGGTTGCTCTAACCAGCTGAGCTACTGGTCCAAACAAGCAAGAATTATTATAACATATTTTAATAATTTGTCAATACAAAAAACAAAATTTGCTAATATTTTTTTAAATTTTTCAAATATTTTCAAATAATTAAAAAACTGTTACAAAACGCTCAAACAGTTGACATTATAAGGGTTTTTTGATAAAATAATATGAGTATTATGGGGTAGTATCGATACAGGATATTTAAAAAACAAAGGTGATTTAAATGGTTAAAAGTATGACCGGCTTTGGTAGAGCCAAACAACAAATTAACGGATTTGATATTATGGTTGAAATTAGGTCGGTTAATCATAGATATTTTGAATTTTCTTCAAGAATACCACGCGCTTATAATTTTTTAGATGAAAAGTTAAAAAGTTTTTGCCAACAAAAGATTACACGCGGCAAGGTTGAAATTTCAGTTTTACTTGAAGACCTAAACCAAAACGCTACAGTTGTTGAATTAAACCGCGAATATGCTAAGGCATATTTAGACGCCTTAAATCAACTTTCAAAAGAATTTCGTATAAAAAATGATATTAAGATTTCTTCGCTTTGCAACAATAACGAAATGTTTAAGTTGAAGAAAACTGTTGCTGATGATGAAACAGTTTTAAGTGCGGTATTAGTTGTAGCGGAAGAAGCGGTTAAAAACTTTGTGGCTATGCGTGAGGTTGAAGGCGAACGCCTTGCAAATGATGTAAAGGCGCGTACTGATTTAATTCTTGAAAAGGTAAGTTTTATTGAAAAACGTTCACCCGAAACGGTTAACGCTTACAGGGAAAGAATTGAAGCTAAAATTAAAGAGTTGTTAGGCGACTCAACAATCGATGAACAAAGAATATTAACTGAAACTGCTATTTTTGCGGATAAGGTTGCAGTTGCTGAAGAAACTGTAAGACTTCGCAGTCATATTAACCAACTTACCGCTTTGCTTTCAGAAAACGAGCCTGTTGGCAGAAAACTTGATTTTATTGTTCAAGAAATGAACCGTGAAACAAACACAATCGGTTCAAAGGCGCAGGATATTGAAATTGCGCATACAGTTGTTGACATTAAATCGGAAATAGAAAAAATACGCGAACAAATTCAAAATATTGAATAATTAAGGTGAAAGAATATGAAACTTGTTAATATTGGTTTTGGTAATATGGTTTCGGCTAATAGAATTGTGACAATAGTTAGCCCCGAGTCTGCACCGATTAAGCGTATTATCCAAGAAGCAAAAGAAAAAGGCGCTTTGATTGATGCAACACACGGCAGACGTACAAGAGCGGTTATTATTACTGACAGTGAACATATCATTTTAACCTACTTACAGGCTGAAACACTTGCTAACCGTATTACTGAAGAAGATGTTATCACCGATGAGGAGGAAGAAGATGAGTAAAGGCAGTGTTTTTATAATATCAGGTCCTTCAGGTTCGGGTAAGGATACACTTTTAAAAGAAATATTTAAAAAATATCCCGAAATAAAATTTTCTATTTCTTCAATTACAAGGGCTATGCGCGAGGGTGAAGTAGAAGGTGAAAAATACAACTTTATTTCACGCGAAGCTTTTGAAAGTATGATAGAAAAAGATGAACTTTTAGAGTATAACACATACGTTGGAAATTATTACGGAACACCAAAAGCCCCCGTTATTAAAGAGACCGAAAAAGGCAATAATATGATTATTGAGGTTGATGTAAACGGAGCGGCGCAAATCCGTAATAAAATGCCTGAGGCAGTAAGTATTTTTATAATGCCGCCTTCGTTTGCAGAACTTGAAAGAAGATTAAGCGGTAGAGGTACTGAAGAAAGTGAAGTTATCGTTGCTCGAATGAACAGCGCTTTAGATGAAATTAAAAGAGCGTGTGAGTATGACTATATTGTTGTGAATGACAATATAGAAACTGCAGTAGAGGATATAATAACTATTATAAAATCTCAAGGTTTAAAACTTGAAAAACAAATAAAAATTATTGATGAGGTGCTTGAAAAATGTTAAACCCAAATATCGGAAAATTGATTGAAACTTACAAAAACAAATATCGCTTAGTAATTGATGTTGCTCATACAGCAAGAGATATTTCACAAAAAATGCAAGATAATGGTGAAATTACAACCGAAAAGCCTGTTAGTATGGCTATTGATACTTTAGCAAACGAAAAATAATTAAATTTAACTAAAGTTTAGGGGGGATTACATTGGAAACTACAGTAGCTAAAATAGCACTTAGTGATGTAAACTTGGGGTTCGATAAGCTTTATTCCTATGTAATTCCGTCTGATTTGGTTCATAAAGCAAAGCCTGGAATTAGGGTGTTGGTACCTTTTGGCTTTGGTAACAAAAGTAAACAGGGTATAATTTTTGAAATTTGCAACGAGAGTCAAGAAAAACTTAAAAGCATAATTTCTTTAATTGATGAAGAGCCTGTTTTAAACGAAGAAATGCTTTTATTAGCAAAATATATGCATGAAAGCGTTTTTTGCACCTATTATGATGCGGTGCACAGTATGTTACCCGCAGGTATTAACCATAAAATTATTGATTTTTATTCAGTAAATCCTGATTTTGTTTCTGATTCTTTGTTAAGTGATGAGGAAAAGGAAGTTTTTAATTATTTAAAGGTAAAAGGCGAAACTGCAAAGGATACTATTATTAAGGACCTTTGTATAACTGAAGAGAAGCTTAACTTGCTTTTTAAGAAAAGCGCCTTAATTAAGAATAGCGATACCAAACGAAATATGGGGGATGCGACTCAAAAATGGGTGCGCATTAACTCACTTGAAAATGATGTAAAACTAACTCCAAGACAAAAGGAAGTTGTTTCATTATTAAAAGATATCGAAACTGCAAGTGTTAAGGAATTGCGTTATTTTACGGGTGTTACGGTATCGGTTATTGATAATTTAGTTAAAAAGGGAATACTTTGCTATTTTGAAAAACAGGTATTTAGAACCCCGTATAAAGAAAATGTAAACCCCAATAAAACCGAGATTATATTAACCGAAGAGCAACAGTTAGCTTTTGATGGTCTTTTGAATAAACTGAACCAAAATAGTGGCGAAACTTCTTTGCTATACGGTATTACAGGTTCGGGTAAAACACAAGTTTTCTTAAAACTTGTTGACAGTGTTTCGGCTGAGAACAAGGGTGTTATTGTAATGGTACCCGAAATTTCGCTCACCCCTCAAATGATTAATATCTTCACAAGCCGTTACGGTAACAAAATTGCGGTTTTTCATAGTGCTATGTCTATGGGACAACGTATGGATGAGTGGAAGCGCATTAAAAATGGTGAAGCACTTATTGCAATAGGTACTAGAAGTGCAATTTTTGCGCCTTTTTCTAATCTTGGATTAATTATTATTGACGAAGAGCAAGAACACACTTATAAGTCCGAAAAAACTCCGCGTTTTCATACAAAGGATTTGGCAAGGTTTAGGGTTGCCTACCATAAAGGGCTTTTGTGTTTGGCTTCGGCTACTCCGAGTATAGAGAGTTTCACCCTTGCAAAACAGGGAAAATACTCTTTGTTTACATTAAAAAATCGTTACGGAAAGGCTATTTTGCCTGAAACCGAAACGGTTGATATGAAAAAAGAAATTTTAAACGGTAATACTTCAAGCATAAGTAATACTTTGTATGAGGCAATTACCGAAACTATAAACGATAAAAAGCAGGTTATTTTACTGCTTAACAGAAGAGGGCATAATACATACATTTCTTGCCCTGACTGTGGATATATAGCATCTTGTCCGAATTGTAGTATATCCCTTACTTACCATTCGGCAAATAAAAAACTTATGTGTCACTATTGCGGATATTCGGTTTCGGTAACGCAAAAATGTCCCGAATGTGAAAAAGAGCATTTAAAGTTTATGGGAATTGGCACACAAAAGGTTGAAGAGGAATTAAATTTGCTTTTCCCAAATGCTAAAATTTTACGCGTAGATGCGGATAGCACCCTTTCAAGAGATTCATATTCTAAATACCTTTCGGACTTTGCCGAGGGCAAATATGATATTTTGTTGGGCACACAAATGGTGGCCAAAGGGCTCGATTTTCCAAATGTAACGCTTGTTGGTGTACTTGGTGCTGATAGTGCGATGTATAGCGAGGATTTTAGAAGTTTTGAAAGAAGTTTTGCACTTCTTACCCAAGTTATTGGTAGAGCGGGTAGAGGCGATAATAAAGGAAGAGCAATAATTCAAACCTTTAACCCCGAAAGTAATATAATTGAACTTGCAAAAAGTCAGGATTACGATTCTTTTTATGAAGAAGAAATCGGCACGAGAAAACTTATGATATATCCGCCTTTTTGTGATATTTGTGTGGTTAGCACACAGTCAATAAGTCGTAATATTGCGGAAGATGCGATAAATGACATTTTCCTTAAAATTAAGGAAAACATAAAAGAAGAATTTAGCGATATTAAACTTATCATTTTAGGTCCATCGGCGGCAAGTGTTGCAAAGGTTAATAACCGCTATAGGTTTAGAATGATTATTAAGTGTAAAAATAATTCTAAATTCAGACTTATGTTAAAAAAATCTTTGGATATAAAACTTAATAATGATGTTTCGGTTTCGGTTGATTTTAATCCTGAAACCATTATATAGGAGGAACTTGAATGGCAAAACGTAACATCGTTAAAATTGGTGATGATGTTTTAAGAAAAATATGCCGTACTCAAATGAATTTTGATGAGCGCTTGGCTACGGTGCTTGATGATATGGCTGAAACTATGTATGAGGTTGGCGGCGTTGGTTTAGCGGCCCCTCAAGTTGGTATTTTAAGAAGATATTGTGTTATTGATATTGGTGAAGGCTTAATTGAACTTGTAAATCCCGTTATTGTTGAAACCGAAGGTTCGCAAGTAGGGGATGAGGGTTGCCTTTCAATACCTGATAGAAGCGAAGTTGTTGAAAGACCTATGAAGGTTACTGTTCGCGGTCAAAATCGTAAAGGCGAAAATATTGTTGTTACCGGTGAAGGTCTTTTAGCAAGAGCGCTTTGCCACGAAATTGACCACCTTGATGGTGTTTTGTATATTGATAAAGCTCAAAAAAGGGTGAATTTATGAAAATAGTTTTTATGGGTACGCCCGATTATGCTGTAAAAACTTTAGAGTCGCTAATAGGTAGCGAACACGAAGTTGCGGCAGTATTTGCGCAACCCGACAAGCCGGTAGGCAGAAAACAAATTTTAACGCCACCACCTGTTAAGGTGTGCGCTTTAGAGCATAACATTCCTGTTTTCCAACCAAACTCGGTTAAAACGGGTGAGGCTTTAGAGATTTTAAAAGAAATCAACCCCGATGTAATTGTAGTTGTGGCTTACGGAAAAATTTTACCTAAAGAAATTTTGGATTTACCAAAATATGGTTGTGTAAATGGTCACGCCTCGCTACTTCCTAAATATCGCGGTGCTTCGCCTATACAGTGGTGTATAGTTTGCGGCGAAACCGAAACCGGCGTTACAACAATGCTTATGGATGAGGGTATGGATACAGGCGATATTTTAGAAACTGTAACCGTTAAAATAGGCGAAGAAGAAACTGCCGAAGAATTGTTTGAACGTTTGTCGGATATTAGCGCAAACCTTATGTTAAGCACATTAAAAGGTTTAGAAAATGGTAGCGTAACCCCTAAAAAACAACAGGGAGAGGCTACTTATGCGCCAATTATAAAGAAAGAAATGGCGTTTATTGATTTTAATAAAAACGCTAATGAAATTCATAATGCTGTTAGAGGATATTATTCCTGGCCTTGCGCTTATTTTTTCCTTGAAGGAAAGCGAATAAAGGTTATTAAAACAAAAATTGGTGATAAAACATCAAAAACAGCAGGTACTGTTATAGGTAATACTGAAAATTTGGTTTTTGCTTGTAAAGATAATACCTCAATAGAAATTTTAGAATTACAACCAGAAGGTTCAAAACCGATGACTGCGAAGCAGTTTTTGTGCGGCAAGTCGGTAGAAATTGGTACGGTTGCAGGTGTTAACAATGGCTAATGCGCGTAAAGTTGCTGTAAATGTTTTATTAAAAATTGAAAACGAAGCGGCTTATTCTAATATTAGCCTTAATAATGCATTTAAAGGTATAGAAATATCGGCTGAGGATAAAGCACTTGCTACTGCTTTGGTTTATGGTGTGCTTGACCGCAGGATAACCTTGCATTATGTACTTAAAAAGTTTATTAAAACACCTCTTAAAAGATTATCGCCATATACACTTTCAGTTTTAGAAACTGCGCTTTATCAAATTATGTATATGGATAAAATTCCTGATTTTTCGGCAGTTGATGAGGCGGTAAAACTCATTAAAAGGTCTAAAGAAAATAAAAATTCAGGCTTTGTTAATGCGGTACTTAGGAATATTTTAAGGCAGGAAAGTCTATTACCAAGCGGGGAAACTGCTGAGGATTTAAGCGTAATTTACTCTTGCCCGATAGATATTGTTAAAAGTTTTTTAAAAGATTACGGCAAAGAAAACACAACCCAACTTCTAAAGCAAAGTTTATTGGCGGCGCCCATTACCATTAAGGTTAACACTGTAAAAACAAATGTTGATTTTATAAAGCAAAACATTGGTGTCGAGTGTTTTGAAACCGATATTAAAGACGCTTTAGTTTTAAAAGAGGGCATAGACATTTCAAAAAGCGCTTTATATAACCAAGGGCTCTTTTATGTGCAAGACCTATCTTCGCAAAAGGTAGTATCGGTTTTAAATCCAAAACCAAACGAGCGAATGCTTGATTTGTGCGCAGCACCCGGTGGAAAAACATTTTCATCAGCAATTTCCATGCAAAATAAAGGTGAAATAATTTCTTGTGATATACACGAACACAGGGTCGAACTTATAGCAAAGTCGGCTAAAAGGTTAGGTCTTGACATAGTAAATGCAATTAAGAATGATGCTACGGTTTATAATAGCAAGTTGAGATTATTTGATTGTGTTTTATGTGATGTTCCGTGTTCGGGTTTAGGTATTATTCGCCGTAAACCTGATATAAAATATAAAGATTTTAAAGAGTTTGACTCACTTTGTGAAATTCAACTCGAAATTTTAAAAACAGCGGCTAAATATTTAAAAAAAGGCGGAAGAATACTTTATTCAACTTGTACCTTGCGTAAGGCGGAAAATGAAGGTGTTGTAAACTCATTTTTAATGGAGTATAATAATTTCCATAAAAGGTATGAACACACTTTTTTACCGCACATTGATGGTACTGATGGATTTTACTGTGCTTTATTAGAATTAAGCGAATAAATAGGAGGTGTGGTGCTTTGGAAAAAATAGATATAAAGTCTATGAAAAAGGATGAAATAGTCGAGTTTGTTAAAGATTTAAACCAACCTAAATTCAGAGCAGCGCAACTTTTTAAATGGCTTCATTCGGGCGTTTGTAATTTTGATGATATGACAAACCTCCCCGCATCTTTTAGAGAGATTTCAAAAGAAAAATGTTATATTGCGGATGTAAAAATTGTTAAACGTTTTGTGTCACAAATAGACGAAACTGTTAAATATGTTTACCAGTTGTATGACGGCGAGTATATCGAATCGGTTCTTATGAAATATGAGCACGGATATACGGTTTGTATTTCAACCCAAGTTGGTTGCCGAATGGGTTGCAGTTTTTGTGCTTCGGGAATAAACGGTTTAATTAGAAATTTAACCGCTTCGGAAATGTTAGCGCAAATTATGGCGGCCGAGCGTGATAACAACATAAGGGTTTCTAATGTTGTTATGATGGGTATGGGTGAGCCACTTGATAATTTTGATAATTCGGTTCGGTTTTTAGAGCTTGTTTCCGATGATGACGGAATGAATATAGGACTTAGGCATATTTCACTTTCAACTTCGGGTGTGGTTAGCGGAATAGAAAAATTAAAGGAATATAATTTCCCAATTACCCTTTCAATTTCATTACACGCGCCGATTGATGAAATAAGAAGTTCTATTATGCGAGTAAATAAAAAGTGGAATATCGAGGCTTTGCTTAAAGCCTGTAAAGAATATCAAAACGTAACAACAAGAAGAATTTCTTTCGAGTATGCGCTAATTGAAGGTGTTAACGATACCGAAGAATGTGCCGAAACACTTTCTAAAATACTAAAAGGAATTATGTGTCACGTTAATTTAATACCTGCAAATCCGGTTAAAGAAAACTCTTTTAAAAAACCGGATAAAAATAAAATTATAAAGTTTAAAGAACAACTGATTAAAAGAGGAGTTAATGCAACGGTGAGAAGAACACTTGGCGCGGATATTGATGCTTCTTGCGGTCAGTTAAGAACAAAAGTAAAGGAGGGTGAGAACGTTGAAAATTCATAGTAAAATTGATATAGGCAAGGTAAGAAGTTCTAATCAAGATGCATTTTTTGTTGGTGAAATTGCTAAAGATACTGTTGTTGCAATTGTGTGTGACGGTATGGGTGGCGCAAACGCAGGAAATGTAGCAAGTGAAACAGCGGTAAAACTTATTTTTGAATATATTGCTAACTCATTTAGAAATAATATGAGCCTTATTGATATTTCTAATTTGCTTAAAAATGCGGTTAAGAGCGTTAATATAGAAATTTTTGATATTGCTTCTAAAAACAGTATGTTAAGTGGTATGGGAACAACAGCGGTAATTGCTATTGTTACTGAAAAATTTGCAGTAATTGCAAATGTTGGTGACAGTAGGGCTTATCTTGTAAACAATAAGATTTCTCAAATTACTAGAGACCACTCAATAGTTCAAACTCTTATAGAAAGCGGAAAAATCACAGAAGAGGATGCTAAAATTCACCCGAGGAAGAATGTTATAACAAGGGCGATTGGTGCAGAAGAAGACGTTGCTGTAGACTGTGATATTATTGACCTAAATCTTGGTGACTCAGTATTGCTTTGTACTGACGGTCTTTCGAATTTTGTTGACGAAGCAGAAATACTTAAAATATTTAAAAAGAATGATATTTCCAAAGTGGCAGATAAACTTGTAACTTTAGCTAATGCAAACGGCGGTGGCGACAATATTACCGTTGTCACTGTAACTGTTTGAGTATAGAAAGGAAGAAGCTTTATGGATAGATTTGTTGGAAAACGTCTTGATGGACGCTATGAAATTAGAGAAATTATCGGCGTTGGCGGAATGGCAGTTGTATATAAAGCGTACGATAATCAAGAAAATCGTATTGTTGCAATTAAAATTTTAAAAGAAGAATTTATTTCTAACGAAGAATTTTTACGCCGTTTTAAGAATGAATCAAAGGCAATCGCAATGCTTTCGCATCCTAATATTGTTAATGTTTACGATGTTAGTTTTGGTGATATTATTCAGTATATTGTTATGGAATATATTGAAGGTATCACTTTAAAAGAATACATCGAACGCGAAGGAAGTTTGCGTTGGAAAGATGCGGTTCATTTTGCAATTCAAATTTTGAAGGGCCTTCAACATGCTCACGATAAGGGAATTGTTCACCGTGATGTAAAACCTCAAAACATAATGGTTTTATCAGATGGTACAATTAAGGTTACCGACTTTGGTATTGCAAGATTTTCAAGAAGCGACCAAAGAACTATTACTGATAAAGCAATTGGTTCGGTACATTATATCAGTCCTGAACAAGCAAGAGGGGAAAGAACAGACGAAAAAACCGATATTTATTCGGTGGGTGTAATGCTTTACGAAATGCTTACAGGTCAATTACCTTTCCAAGCGGAAAGTGCTGTTTCGGTTGCAATTATGCAATTACAACGCGACCCTCAATTACCAACTGAAATTAACGGCTCAATACCGATAGGTCTTGAACAAATCACAATGCATGCAATGCAAAAGAATTCTGATAGAAGATATCAATCGGCTGCTGAAATGCTTTGTGATTTAGGTTCTTTTAGAAAGGACCCTTCGCTTACTTTTGAGTATTCATATTTTGTAGATAATTCGCCTACAAAGTTTATTGGCAACGTAGAAAAACCTGTAAAACAACAATCACCTGCAAAACCAAAGGCGGCTGCTCCTGTTAAACAACAAAAAAATAGCGTTATTCCGATACTTTCAGGTATAGCTGTTACATTGATTGTTGCGATTATAGTATTAGGTATTATATTTATTCCGAAACTTTTCTCAAGTACAGGTAGTGAAATAGTATGTCCTAAATTTGTCGGTCAAAAGTTTGAAGAAATAGATAAAAATAAAGAATATATTGATAAGTATAACTTTACTTTTATAGACCGTTGGGACAATAATTCGGATTATCCTTATGGTGTGGTATACGAACAATCCAAAACAGAAGGTCAAAAAATTAAAAAAGGTGCTAAAATTATACTTTATGTAAGTTTAGGCCAATCTACTGAAAGTGTTCCTGATGTTAGTGGTATGACTGAATCAAAGGCTATTTCTGAGTTAAAGTCTTATGGATTTAAAACAACAGTTGCTTCAATAGCAAGTGATGAGTACGATCCGGGCACAGTTGTTAAAACCGATCCTAAAATAGGGGAACGTGTAAGTAAGGGTACAAAGATTACTGTTTATGTAAGTAGCGGTAAACCTATTGAATACGTAGCGGTGCCAGATGTTGTTGGTTTAAAGCAGGAAGATGCTAAAAAGAAAATTGAAAAAGCAGGTTTAACACCTGAAATTGTAAAAATCAACCTTACAGCATCTGATAAGGAATATCCAAGCGGAGTTGTTGCTAAAACTGACCCAACTAAAGACTCTGAAAAGATATCAGAAGGCTCAACAGTTACGCTCTATGTCAGCACAGGCAAATACGAAAGCAACATTACAGTACAATTACCTACAAACTTTAAAGAGGATACTTGTAACGTATCCCTTTGGAAAGATGGTACTTTAGTAAAAGAGGGCGCTTTGGTAGATTTAACCGAAACTTCTAAATATACTTTTGAAGCTATAACTTCTTCAAGCAAGACTGCGACATATACAGTTAAACTTAAGGATAGCGATGGTAAATACACAAGTATTTCAGAAATTAAGGTAAACTTTAGAACAACCGATGAAAAGAAAGTTGTTACTGTGGTAACAGATTTAAGGGATAATAAAAATTAATGGAAGGTATAATTGTTAAAGCCCTTTCAGGATTTTATTACGTAGAATTAGAAGATAATATTTATGAATGTAAAGCAAGGGGAAATTTCCGTAAAAACGGAATTTCCCCCTTGGTTGGTGATAGGGTAAATATTACTATCATTGACGAAAAACACGGTGTTATCGAACAAATTTTAAAGCGTAAAAACGAATTAAAGCGTCCGCCTGTTGCAAATATTGATAAACTTTTTATAGTTTCGTCATTTTCAACCCCTGCACCTAACACATATATTATTGATAAATTAACGGCTATTGCTGAATATAACGGTATAGAGCCTATTATTGTTTTTAATAAATGTGATATGGGTGATTTTTCTGAATTAGAGGCTGTTTATAAAAACGCCGGTTTTAAAGTATATGTGATTTCGGCTGTGAGCGGTTTGGGAATGGAATCTTTTTGTGAAGAATTAAAAGGTTCTGTTAGTGCATTTACAGGAAATTCGGGTGTTGGAAAATCAAGTATTTTGAAAAGTATATTAAGTTCTTCTGTAATTGAAACAGGTGAAGTTAGTCAAAAACTCGGTAGAGGTAGGCATACTACACGCCACGTTGAAATTTACAAACTAAATTTTGGTGGGTTTGTTGCCGATACACCCGGTTTTTCGGCGTTGGATTACAACGAAACTAATTACGATTTCAAAGAAAAGTTGCCGTTCCTTTTTAGAGACTTTTCCGACTATGTAGATGGTTGTCGTTTTACTTCGTGTACGCATATAAATTCAAAGGGTTGTGAAATAATTTCCGCCGTCCAGAGCGGTAAAATTGCTGAAACTCGGTATAGGTCTTATTGTGAATTATTTGAAGAAATGAAAGATTTAAAGCCTTGGGAAATTGCAAAACGTAAAAAATAGTAACATTTTTTAATTTCTCCTATATAATGTTATTGTAAGGGGGAATTGAATTGCGAAGAAAGTGTAATTTCAATAAAGGGTTTACGGCAATCGCATTTGCGGGAGGCCTACTTATCAGCTGTTTTTGTCCCCCTCGTTTTTTAGTAGCAGTACTTGCGATTTGGGTAATAATACTCGGATTTTCAAGTAGCAAATGTTAATGGGGGTATTTGTATGAAGGTTGTACTTATTAAAAGTCCTAAATTTTTAAGTGGTATTTTAAGAATGTTTTTTGGTATTAAAAAACAAGAG
>JAZNCS010000045.1:0-9454 GCA_045587685.1 Acutalibacteraceae bacterium | reverse complement strand
AATACTTTACTAGGTGAATATAGAAATTTAATTGACAATAGAATAGACGAACTTTACCCGGAAACCGATATTGAATATTCAAGCGTTATTAAAGCGATGCGATATAGTTTGCTTTTAGGTGGAAAAAGAATTAGACCTATTCTAATGCTTGAATTTTGTAAGCTTTGCGGCGGTAAGTTAGAGGATGCTTTAGATTTTGCGGTTGCACTCGAATTTATTCATACCTATTCGCTTATTCACGATGATTTACCTTGTATGGATAATGATGATATGCGCCGCGGTAAACCGTCTTGTCATATCGCTTTTGGTGAGGATATTGCACTTTTGGCGGGGGACGCTTTGTTAAATGAAGCTTTTTGTGTTGCTTCTAATGCAAAAGTTTCGCCCGATAGAGCAGTTAAAGCTATTAGCGTTTTGGCTGGGAATGCAGGTGTTAATGGTATGCTTGGCGGTCAAGTAATTGACTTGTCATTTGTTAAAAACAAACCAAAAGAAATAGAACTTTCACAAATGTATCTTATGAAAACAGGCGCTTTGTTAGTAAGTGCAGCTAAAATCGGTTGCATATTGGCAGGTGCTAATGAAAATGATATTAACAACGCCGAAATTTTTGCTAATAAATTAGGTCTTGCATTTCAAGTGATTGACGATATTTTGGATTATATTGGAGATCAAGAACTTTTAGGCAAACCTATTGGTAGTGATGACAAAAACGGAAAAACTACTTATGTTACCTTGTTTGGTTTAGAAAAGGCAAAACTTATTGCCGAAGATTTATCTAACGAAGCTTTGGATATTCTTAAAAAATTCAATGGTGATACAACTAATTTAGAACTCATAACTAACTTTTTGTTAAATAGAAAATTTTAAAGGAATGTAAAATTTGGAATATAAGTTTTTAAACAAAATTAATTCTCCTTCGGATGTTAAAAAACTTAATATTGTTGAAGCTAACGAACTTTGCACAGAAATTCGCAACTGTATTATTGAAACCGTTTCTAAAAATGGGGGACATTTGGCTTCAAATTTAGGAACTATTGAACTTACTGTTGCTTTACACCGTGCATTTAATTCGCCAAAAGATGCTATAATTTTTGATGTTGGACATCAATCGTATACCCATAAGCTTTTAACGGGCCGTTTTAACGAATTTTCAACATTGCGTAAGGAAAATGGTATATCCGGTTTTATGAAGCCGTGTGAGAGCGAACACGACCCCTTTATAACAGGGCATAGCAGTAATTCGATTTCTGCCGCTTATGGTATTTATAAAGCTAAGCGATTAACCTCGCAAGAGGGAACAGCTATTGCAGTTATCGGTGATGGTGCGCTTACCGGCGGTATGGCTTATGAAGCCTTACACAACTGTGGCAGCGGAAGAAATAATTTTTTAATTGTTTTAAATGATAATAAAATGTCTATTTCGCGTAATGTTCGTGCACTTGCGCGTTCTTTAACTAAAATGCGCAATAAACCAAAATACCATTATTTTAAATTTGCTATTAATAATATTTTACTTGCAATTCCGTTAATTGGTAAGCCCTTGAATTCGGCAGTTTTTTCAATTAAAGAAACTGTTAAAAATATGATTTACAAAAACAATATTTTCACTTCGATGGGCTTCAATTATTTAGGACCTGTTGATGGTCATAATATTAAGGCTTTAGAGTCGATTTTTGATATTGCCAAATCATATAATAGACCAACTTTAATTCACGTTTTAACAACAAAAGGAAAAGGTTATTCCTTTGCTGAAAATAGTCCTAAAAATTATCACGGAGTTTCACCATTTGACATTGATGCGGGAGCAACTTTTGGTAATAAAAAGACTTATTCTGATATTGCAGGTCAAGCACTATGCGATTTAGCACAAAAGGATGAAAAAATTTGTGCTATTACTGCGGCTATGACCGAGGGCACGGGGCTTTCGAATTTTGCTAACAAATATAAAAATCGCTTTTTTGATGTTGGTATTGCCGAGCAACACGCTGTTACATTTACGGCGGGGTTGGTTAAAGGCGGACTCAAACCTTATTTCGTAGTTTATTCTTCCTTTTTACAAAGAGCGTATGACCAACTTATACACGATACTGCTATCGACAATCTTCCAAGTAAGTTTTTAATTGACCGTGCAGGAATTGTCGGTGAAGACGGTGAAACCCATCAAGGTTTATTTGATGTTTCATTTTTAACTACAATACCTAATATTGAAATATACTCGCCTTGCTATTTTAGTGAACTTTATAATACTATCGTTAATACTGCGAGTTTAAATAAAACAATAGCAATTCGCTATCCGAGAGGTTGCGAAATGAAAGAAATTTCTTTAGATTATTCAAAAGATTTTACAGTTGTTGATGGAGAAAGCAAAAACGCTTTAATTACCTATGGTCGTTTGTTTTCTAATGCTATTGAAGCAAAAGAAAAAGTTTCTGATTTAAACATTGTTAAATTAAATAAAATTTATCCTTTTAGTAATGATTTGATTTCTAAATTACTAACTTTTGATAATATTCAATTCTTTGAAGAAAGTGTAAAAAATGGATCTATTGCAGAACATTTGCTTGTTAAGTTGTTAGAAAACGGCTATAAAGGAAAGTTTGAAATTCACGCAATTAATAATAAATTTATACCACCTTCAACCGTTTCTTCGGCATTAAAAGAAAACGGACTTGATACTAATTCTATGATAAACTCATTCAATAAGGAGTAAATATGGCTCAAAAAATCAGGTTAGACGTTGCTTTAGTAGAGCAAGGTTTTGCTACAAGCCGCGAAAAAGCTAAGGCTTTGATTATGGCGGGAATTGTATATGTTAATAACCAAAAATCCGATAAAGCAGGTAATACTGTTGCGAGTGATGATATTATTGAAGTTCGCGGCGAAACTTTAAAATATGTTAGCCGCGGTGGGTTAAAGCTCGAAAAAGCTATTGATGTTTTTAATATTTCTTTAGAAAATAAAATTTGCGCCGATATTGGTGCTTCAACGGGTGGTTTTACCGATTGTATGCTTCAAAATGGTGCTATAAAGGTTTATTCCATTGACGTAGGGTACGGGCAACTTGCTTGGAAACTTCGCACTGATGAAAGGGTAATAAACCTTGAAAGAACAAATTTCCGTTATGTAACTAAAGAACAAGTACCTGATGAACTTGACTTTGCTTCTGTTGATGTTTCTTTTATATCACTTTCTTTAATTTTACCTGTTATGAGAACACTTTTAAAAGACAACGGCGAAGCGGTTTGCCTTATTAAACCGCAATTTGAAGCGGGAAAAGAAAATGTTGGTAAAAAAGGTGTTGTAAGAGAAAAAAGTGTACATATTGCGGTTATTGAAAAAATTGTTAATTTAATAATTGATAACAATTTTACACTTTTAAATCTTGATTTTTCGCCTGTTAAAGGGCCTGAAGGTAATATTGAATACCTTTGCTATATAAAGAAAACTCAAACAGGTAATAATCAATGTGATATAGCTCCAAACGAGGTTGTAGAAAATTCATATAATGCATTAAACATTTAACGAGGTGATTTTATGAAAATTGCAGTTTTGCCTAATCTTGATAAACGCGGCGCAGCCGATGTTGTTGAAAATTTAGGCGTTTTACTTAAAAAAGAGGGAATAGAAGCCTATTTACCTGATACTATTTGCAGTAATAATTTTACCTTGGTAAATGAAGAAGAATTATATAAAATTGCAGATTTCATTATAACAATCGGCGGTGACGGTACTATTATTCGTTACGCTAAACGCGCCGCTTTGGAAGATAAAGCAGTTTTAGGTATAAATGCGGGTAGGATGGGTTATCTCGCAAACATTGAACAAAATGAATTAGATTTAATTTCTAAATTAAAAACTGAACAATTTGTTATTGAAAACCGAATGATGCTTGAAGTAACTATCAAAGAAAATGAAAAGAGTATAAATACTTTTTATGCTTTAAATGATGCAGTAATAACAAGTGGATTTATTTCAAGAATTGTTGATATTAACGTTTTTGTTGAAAATGATTCAATTAATTACCGCGCTGATGGTTTAATAATTTCAACCCCAACAGGTTCTACGGCATATTCTATGTCGGCAGGTGGACCGATTATTGACCCTACAACCGAAAACATTTGTATTACACCAATTTGTTCGCACTCGTTATCGGCAAAACCAATTTTATTAGGTGCTAACAATGTTATTAAGTTAAAATCATTTTCCAAAAAACGAACTGAAATTTTCTTAACTGTTGACGGAAGAAAGGTTGCAAGTGTTAAGCCATATACGGAAATTATAATTAAAAAGTCCGATAAATATGCAAAAATGATAAGACTTAATGACCGTTCTTTCTATAAAACTCTTTCTATAAAATTTAAAGATGGCAGGAGTGTTTAATTATGAAATCTAAAAGACAGGAACTAATTCTTTCAATTATCAAAGAAAAAATTGTTTTAACACAAGAAGATCTTCAAAATGAACTCTTAAATTTAGGCTTTAATGTTACTCAATCAACCGTTTCTCGTGATATTAAAGAGTTAAAGTTGGTTAAAGGACACGATTCTTCAGGTAATTACAGATATATTTATAATACGAATACGATGGCTAATAAAAACAACTTATCTCATTATAAAGATTTGTTTATAAAATCTGTAAAATCGGTTGATTATTCACTAAATAATGTTGTTATTAAGTGTTATACTGGTATGGCTTCAACCGCTTGTGTTGCACTTGATGAAATGTTTAGTGATATGATGTTAGGTTCTATTGCGGGTGAAGATACGATATTTATTGTTACAAAATCGGTAAAACATTCGGAAGAACTTTGCGATGAACTTAAAAATATTATTTAATGGCGGTAAAATTTAATGTTAAAATTTTTACATATTGAAAATATTGCCGTTATTGAACAATCTGATATAGATTTTACTTCAGGATTTAATGTTTTAACCGGTGAAACAGGTGCGGGTAAATCAATTATTATTGATGCAATTAACGCCGTTTTAGGTGAAAGAACCTCGAAAGATTTAATTCGTGGCGGTTGCACTTCGGCGCAGGTTTCGGCTGTGTTTGGTGAATTAAATGATTTCACTTTAAACTACTTGCAAGAATTTGGAATTACACCCGATGAAGATGGTAATATTTTAATTTCGCGTAAACTTTCTTTAAGTGGTAAAGGTTTAATTAAAATTAACAATATACCGATTACCGCAACAACCCTTAAAGAAATTTCAAAATCTTTAATTAATATTCATGGTCAGCACGATAATCAGTCGCTTTTAGACCCCGAAAAACATTGGCAATTTGTTGATGCAGTTGCGGATAATAACGAGGCTCTAAGTGAGTATTATAACGAATTTAAAAATATTAATTCTATTAGAAAAGAATTAAGTTCGCTTGAAACTGATTATTACGAAAAACAAAGACTTACCGATTTACTTAAATATCAAATTAATGAATTAGAATCGGCTAATATTAAACCTGGTGAAGTAAGCGATTTGAAAAATAAATTAGATATCGCCAACTCTTTAGCAAAAACAAATTTGGCTTTAGAATTTGCTAAAAATGCTTTATTGGGCAGTGATGAAAACGATGGTGCTTTAACCCTTGTTTCGAGTGCTTTAAAACAGGTTGTTTCTTTAAATACTGATAATTTTTCTAACCTTTCTAACTATTTAAGTGAGTCACTTTCTTCTTTGCAGGATGCTGAATCCGAAATAGCATCTTTCTTAAATAATGATGAATACTATGGATTAAATCCTGATGAAATAAATTCACGGCTTGACTGTTTGTATAAGCTTATGGTAAAATACGGCAGTACCGAAGAAGAAATGCTTTTGTTTTTAGAGAATGCAAAGAAAAAATTAGAAGATATTTCGGTTTCAGACCAACGAATTGCAGTTTTGGACGAGCAACTCGAAATTTCTAAACAAAGATTAATCGAATTGAGTGAAAAACTTACAATTACACGTGTAAACGCGGCAAGAATTTTTGAAAAAAAGGTTTGCGATATTTTACAATATCTTAATATGCCGAATGTTAGATTTTATGTTGATATTAAAAAAGGTAAATACACAAAAAACGGCAGTGATGTAATTGAATTTTTAATATCGGCTAATGCGGGTGAAGATTTGAAGCCGCTTCATAAAATTGCATCTGGCGGCGAACTTTCAAGAGTTATGTTAGCAATTAAGAGTGTTTTACTTGATAAAGATACCGTAGGTACTATGATTTTTGATGAAATAGACACAGGAATTAGTGGTTATACCGCGGGTAAAGTTGGAATTCAACTTAAAAAGGTGTCGTCTAACCGTCAAGTAATTTGTGTAACTCATTTGGCTCAAATTGCCGCTTTAGCGCATACACATTTGCTTATAAATAAAAATACAAACGAAGGTAGAACATTTACAGAAGTTTTACCGCTTGAATATGAACAACGTATAGGTGAAATTGCCCGTATAATGTCGGGTAGTGACCTTACCGAAAATTTATATAATTCAGCAAAAGAACTATTAGACAGGAGTAATTTTAATGACAATTTATGATGAACTTGTTGCCCGTGGACTTATAGCACAGGTAACAGATGAAGATGAAATTCGCGATCTTATTAATACAGGTAAAGCAACCTTTTATATTGGTTTTGACCCCACAGCTGACAGTTTGCACGTAGGTCACTTTATGGCGCTTTGCCTTATGAAACGTTTGCAAATGGCAGGGAATAAACCTATCGCTTTAATCGGCGGCGGTACTGCTCATATTGGTGACCCTTCTGGCAGAACCGATATGCGCTCAATGATGACTGAGGAAACAATCAATCACAACTGTGAATGCTTTAAAAAGCAAATGAGCCGTTTTATTGAATTTGGTGAAGGTAAAGCCCAAATGGTTAATAATGCCGATTGGCTTTTAAATCTTAATTATATTGATGTTTTACGTGAGGTTGGCGCTCAATTCTCGGTTAATAATATGCTTCGTGCTGAATGTTATAAACAACGTATGGAAAAAGGTCTTTCTTTCCTTGAATTCAACTATATGATTATGCAAAGTTATGACTTTTACCATCTTTATAAAGAGTACGGTTGCAATATGCAGTTCGGCGGCGATGACCAATGGTCAAATATGCTTGGCGGTACTGAACTTATCCGTAAAAAGTTAGGCAAAGATGCTTACGCTATGACAATTACCTTACTTCTTAATTCTGAAGGTAAGAAGATGGGTAAAACTGTTGGCGGCGCTGTTTGGCTTGACCCTAACAAAACTTCACCTTATGAATTTTATCAATATTGGCGTAACGTTGGCGATAAGGACGTATTAAAATGTATCCGTATGTTAACATTCTTGCCGCTTGAAGAAATCGATAAAATGGATTGTTGGGAAGGTAGTCAACTTAATACTGCTAAAGAAATTTTGGCTTTTGAACTTACAAAACTTGTTCACGGCGAAGAAGAGGCTATAAAGGCTCAAGAAACTGCTAAAGCTATTTTTGCGGGTGCGGGTTCACACGAAAATATGCCAACCACAACTCTTTCAAATGATGATTTTACCGATGGAAAAATTGGTATTCTTACAATGCTTGTTAAGGCTGGTCTTGCTTCTTCAAACGGAGAGGGAAGACGTTTGGTTCAACAAGGCGGTATATCACTTAATGATGAAAAAATTACCGATCCATCATATTCAGTTAATCTCTCCGATTTTGAAAATGATGTAATTGTTAGAAAAGGTAAGAAAGTATTTAATAAATTTGTACTTTAATATTAGGAGGAATGCTTCATGAAAAAGAAGTTTATTATTGTTATTGCTTCGATTTTAGCATTACTTTTATCTTTTTGGCTTATAACCGATTATATCGATTCAGCGAGAGTTAGAAACGGTATTAAACCTATATTTACAATTAATATTGTAAGCGATACGGGTGATAAAATTACCTATTGGGGACTTGGTTATAAGATTATTGCATATCCGAGTGTTAGCCCAAAGGAACCATTAAATAATAATATAGCGTACAAAAAAGGTAATTGGTTTATGAAATTTAATATTACTAAAGTCGAAGAAAATATTGAAAACGATACCAAAAACTATAAAATTGTTGAAATTATTGATAAAACTACTACCCAGGACATTACTACTGCTTCTGCTTTACAATTTTTCTATGCTGATTCTAATTTTAAATATTATTATGGCAGTATAAAATCTGAATTTGTTGTAGTAGTTTTTGAAGATGGCAGTGAGATTACTGTAGAAGAAGCACTTAATAAAGGAATTATTACTATAAACGATTTAGATTATTGGAATATTAAGTATATAAAAAGATAAAGACAAGGCAAAAGCCTTGTCTTTTTTACATATTTTAGAAAAATTGGTTAATTATATTATTGGAGGGATAAATAATGACTAATTTTAAAGAAAGCCAAACAAAAACAAATTTAATGAGAGCGTTTGCAGGTGAAAGTCAAGCGAGAAACAGATATACCTTTGCAGCAGAAATTTGCAAGAAGCAAGGACATTATGTTTTAGAGGCTATATTTAACTTTACAGCCAACCAAGAACTTGCCCACGCGAATATATTTATGAAGCATTTAAGTGAACTTACAGGCGAAAATATCGAAGCTGACGGCACATATCCTGTAGAGGTTACAAATTCTGTTATAGAATTGCTTGAAAATGCTGCACATAATGAGTTTGAAGAGTATGATAATGTTTATAAATCATTTGCCGATACAGCCGAAAGGGAAGGGAATTTGCAAGTTGCAGCCTCATTTAAACAAATAGCAGATATTGAAAACACACACTCTAAAAGATTTAAACATTTTGCTGAACTTTTAAAAAGTGATAAATTATATATATCTGATGTTGAGTGCGATTGGATGTGTATAAATTGCGGTAATATTTTTAACGGTAAAAAAGTGCCTGAAGTTTGTCCGGTTTGCCATCATGAAAAAGGATATTTCGTAAGACTAGAATTAGCACCATATACCGATAAGGGCGTTTTGTTAAAAAATTAACAAAATATTAGTACTGAAAAATCTTAAATATAAGCTTAACATTATAAAAAAAGAAGAGCCTCAACTACGAAAAATACGTGTTGAGGCTCTAAATTGGTGCCGGTGGCCGGACTCGAACCGGCACGGTATCGCTACCGGTGGATTTTGAGTCCACTACGTCTGCCAATTCCATCACACCGGCAAATTGACTCGACTTTGCTATTATACAATACTTTATATGTAAAATCAAGTGTTTTTTAAACATATTTGAATTAATTGTAAAAAATGTCATCGAATAGAAAATTTAAAAACATAGTAAGTATCATTTAAAAAATTTCTATTCGATGGGAAATATAATAATTTGTTTGATAACAAATAAAATTCCAATTATATATGTTTCATTAATTGATATATTAAACCTATGTTAATTTTAGTAGAATATATACATTTTATTTATTATTATATAGAAGTAACTAATTTTAAGCGTT
>JAZNCS010000044.1:0-6578 GCA_045587685.1 Acutalibacteraceae bacterium | reverse complement strand
TATTTGGTATTGTTATACTTGCAAGTGAATCACAATAAGCAAATGCATTATTACCTATAATTTCTACACTATCAGGTATTGTTATACTTGTAAGTGATTCACACCATTCAAATGCATAATCACTAATAGTTGTTACGCTATCAGGTATTGTTATACTTGTAAGTGATTTACAATTATAAAATGCATGATCATCTATAGTTGTTACAGGATAGCCACCTAAAGTTGATGGGATAGTTATATTACCTCTAATTGAAGTATCACAATCGGTAATTTTAGCCTTGCCGTTACTTACGGTATAGGTATAATACCCCGAAGTTAAAGCACCTACTGATACTACACCCGAAGGTAGCACACCTAAAAGCAATACTACACACAAAAATATGGATATTATTTTTTTCATTAAAAACACCTTCTAAAAATTAACATTCCTCAAAAATTTCAATATTGTTAATTAATACATCGTCTATTGGCATATCTCTGCCGTCTACCTTAACAGCTGCGATTTTGTCTACAATGTCCATACCATCAACCACTTGACCGAATACTGTATGGCGGAAGTCAAGCCAAGGTGTACCGCCCATTTTGGCATAAGCTTTTGCAATTTCGGGTGGGTATGCATCAGGCAAATCTTTCATTTGAGATAACATATTTTGCGGTACAGTATTTGCTTGAACAATAAAGAACAGACTGCCGTTTGTGTTAGGACCGCAGTTAGCCATTGAAAGAGCACCGCGCAAATTATGAAGTTCGGGGGTAAATTCATCTTTAAAACTATTACCCCATATAGACTCTCCACCTGTGCCGTTACCGAGAGGGTCGCCGCCTTGAATCATAAAATCTTTAATTACTCTATGAAATTTAATTCCGTTATAATATCCGTTTTTAGCGTGTGTTGTAAAGTTTTCAAAAGTTAAAGGTGTTTTATCCTTAAACAACTTAACCTTAATATCACCTAAAGTTGTTTTAATAACAGCGTAAAAATCGCCTTTTTCGATTGGTTTGATTTGATAACTCATAACTTTTTATCCTCCAAAATTACAAAATTTGTTATAACTATTGTATCAATAATTTATAATTTTAGCAACAATAAATTTTTTCTTGTGTTTTGATACAATATATAGTATAATAAATGAAAAATATGTAAATTTTTTTAGGGGGAGTTACAATATGAAGTGTCCATTTTGTGGTTATGAAGAAAGTAAAGTTATTGACTCAAGACCAACCGACGAAGGCCAAAGAATTAGAAGAAGACGTGAGTGCTTACAATGTACTAAACGTTTTACTACTTACGAAATAATTGAAAGCCTTCCAATTATTGTAATTAAAAAGGATAAATCTCGCGAAACTTTCAACCGCGATAAGTTGCTTAACGGCTTGTTACGCGCTTGTGAAAAACGTCCTGTATCTATTGACGTACTTGACAATTTGATTGACGAAATTGAAATTACAATCCAAAATTCACTTGACCGCGAAGTTAGCAGTGAAGTTATTGGTACACTTGTAATGGAAAAATTAAAGGATATTGATGAAGTAGCTTATGTTCGTTTTGCTTCGGTTTATCGTCAATTTAAAGATATTAACACATTTATGACCGAACTCAACAAACTTCTTTCAAAATAAACTGACCTTTGCATTTTAGGAGATTATAATGAGCGATTATTTAAAATTGGCTGACCTTTTGTTGCCAAATGTCCAAAAAACACCTGAATACTACGAAAACCTTTACCCTGCCCGTAATTTACCCGAAGGCGCAAGGGTTGTTCGTATTGCACCAAGCCCAACCGGTTATTTACATTTAGGTACACTTTTTGCTGCTTTAGTTAATAGAATTACTGCAACTTCCACCGGCGGTGTTTTCTTTACCCGTATTGAAGATACCGATAAAAAACGTGAAATTGAAGGCGGTATTGAAAATATTATTGATGGTCTTAACCGTTTTGGTATAACTATTGATGAAGGTTTTATTAGCGGTACCGAAGAAAAAGGCGAATACGGTCCTTACCAACAAAGCCGCCGTGCCGAAATTTATCAAACCTATGTTAAAGAATTAATTAAACAAGGTTTAGCTTATCCTTGCTTTTGTACTGCCGAAGAACTTGAAAAGGTAAGAACTGAACAAGAGGCGCAAAAAATTAGAACCGGTTATCACGGTAAATGGGCTAAACACCGCGATATTACATTCGAAGAAGCAAAGGCTTTAATAGAACAAGGTAAATCATTTGTAATCCGCTTAAAATCTCCAGGTAATGAAGAAAATAAGGTTGTATTTGAAGATACTATTAAAGGCAAAATTGAAATGCCTGAAAATGACGAAGACTTTGTTCTTTTAAAGTCTGACGGAATTCCTACCTACCACTTTGCACATGCCGTTGATGACCATTTAATGCGCACCACACACGTGCTTCGCGGAGACGAATGGATTTCTTCGGTTCCAAAGCATATTCAATTATTTAAATTATTAGGCTTTAAGGTTCCAAAATTCGGTCATATCTCCCCTATTATGAAGCTTGATAACGGTGCGAAGCGCAAAATTTCAAAGAGAAAAGACCCCGAAGCTGCGGTTCACTTCTTTGCTGAACTTGGTTTCCCAACCGAAAATGTTATTGAATACTTAATGACAATCGCTTCTTCTGATTTTGAAGATTGGCGCAGAGCAAACCAAACTGCTAGTTATAAAGATTATAAGTTTAACCTAAAAAAAATGAGTGTTTCGGGCGCTTTGTTTGATGAAGTTAAACTTTTAGATGTTTCTAAAAATAGAATTTGCAAACTTAATAGTGAACAAGTTTATGATTATGTTACCAACTGGGCTTTTGAATTTGATAAAGAGTTTTACGATATCTTAACAAAAAATCCCGAATTTTCAAAAGCAGTATTTGCGATTGACCGCGATGTTCCAAAACCACGTAAGGATATTGCAAAATGGAATGAAGTTAAAAGTTACTTCGCTTATATGTTTAGTGATTTATACACTAATGATTACATCTTGCCTGAAAATATTTCAAAACAAGATGCTATTGACTTTTTAAATGAATATAAAGCAGTGTATGACGATACTGATGATAAGCAAGTTTGGTTTGATAAGATAAAGGAAATTGCTCCAAAACTAAACTTTGCTGCCGAAACAAAGGTTTATAAAGCAAATCCCGAACAATTTAAAGGTCACGCAGGTGATTTAAGTACGGTTCTTCGTATTGCTATTACAGGCAGAACAAATACTCCCGACCTTTGCAGTATTATGCAGGTTTTAGGCAAAGAAGAATGTATTAAACGAATTGAAAAAGCAATTATATCTTTTTAAGGGTGAAATATATGGAAGAAATTATTAAAAATGAAGAAGTTATGGCTTCTAATTTTATTCACGATTTTATTGATGAAGATTTAGCCGAAGGAGTCTACAATAAGGTTCAAACCCGTTTTCCTCCTGAACCAAATGGCTATCTTCACATTGGTCACGCAAAGGCTATTTGTATTGACTTTGCAACTGCTGAAAAATATGGCGGTAAATGTAATTTAAGACTTGATGACACCAACCCAACAAAAGAAGATGTTGAATATGTTGATGCAATTAAAGAAGATATTCAGTGGTTAGGCTTTAATTGGGACAATGTTTATTATGCTTCTGACTATTTTGATTACATTTACGAATGTGCTTTAAAGTTAATTGATAAAGGTCTTGCTTATATTGACGAATCAACACCGGATGAAATTCGTGAAATGCGCGGTACATTAACCGAACCCGGTATTAACAGTCCTTACCGTGACAGACCTATTGAAGAAACTAAAGATTTATTCCGCAGAATGACCGAGGGCGAGTTTGAAAACGGCGCTATGGTACTTCGCGCGAAAATTGATATGGCTTCTTCAAATATAAATATGCGCGACCCTATTATATATAGAATTATGAAAGCTACTCACCACCGCACAGGCGATAAATGGTGCGTATATCCTATGTACGACTTTGCACATCCGTTAAGTGATGCTAAAGAGGGTGTTACCCACTCTTTATGCTCTCTTGAATTTGAAAACCACAGACCGCTTTATAATTGGTTCTTAGAAGTTTTAGAAATTCCTACCCCACCCCGCCAAATTGAGTTTGCAAGAATGAATGTTAATTACACATTAACCAGTAAGCGTAAGTGTTTAAAACTTGTTAACGATGGTTTAGTTAGCGGTTGGGATGATCCGAGAATGGCAACAATTTGCGGTATGAGAAGACGCGGATACCCAGCTGTTGCAGTTAGAAACTTTGTTGAAAAAATCGGTGTTTCTAAAGCTTATAGTGTTATTGACTATGCTTTGCTTGAATCTTGCGTTCGTGATTATCTTAACGAAAATGCTAATAGAGCTATGGCAGTTTTACGTCCGTTAAAGGTTGTTATTGATAACTATCCCGAAGGAAAAACCGAACAAATTGAGGTTGAAATCAACCCAAATAAACCTGAACTTGGAAAAACTGCTGTTACTTTCTCTAAAGAAATCTATATTGAACAAGATGACTTTATGTTAGACCCCCCAGGCAAATACTTCAGACTTTGCCCACAAAAAGAAGTTCGTTTAAAGAGCGCTTACTATATTAAGTACGCTTCACACGAGACCGATGAAAATGGTAATATAACTGTTGTTCACGCAACATATGACCCTGAAAGTTTCGGCGGTGAGACACCTGACGGAAGAAAGGTTAAAGGTACACTTCATTGGGTTTCAGCTGAAACCTCAGTTGATGCTGAAGTTCGTTTGTATGAACGTTTATTTAATGTTCCAAACCCAAGTGATGAAGAAGGCGTATCTTCCTTTGCTGATAACCTTAACCCTGAATCGTTAACAATATTAAAGGATTGCAAGATTGACAAATCACTTTCAAACGTTGCTTTAGGACAAACTTTCCAATTTATGCGCCAAGGTTATTTCTGTGTTGATAAGGATTCAACTGCTGAAAATATTATCTTTAACCGCACAGTAGCGTTAAAGGATTCTTTTGTTAAGAAGGCGTAATATGACTGTACAAGATATATTTAACTTTTTAAATTCTAAATTTCCTGTTTCTACGGCTTGTGATTTTGATAATGTTGGTATTTTGGTTGGCGACAAACTTCAAAAAGTTGAAAACGTTATTATTGCGCTTGATTGTAACGATTTAGTTATTGAAAAAGCGATTGCTAATAACTGTCAACTAATTATTACCCATCATCCAGTGATTTTTAACCCGTTAAAAAATGTTTTAAGTGATAGTTTAATTTATAAACTTATTAAAAACAACATTTCGGTTATTTCAATGCACACAAATCTCGATGTTGGTAAAAACGGAGTTAATGATGCTCTGGCTAAAGCAATTTCATTAAATAATGTTGAAACTGTTTTAGCCGAAGATGGCTACGCTTTAAGAATCGGAACTGTTTCCCCTGTTTTAGCTACACAGTTTGCTGAACAACTTAAAAACTCACTTAACACTACCATTAAATATGTTGAAACTGAAAGGCAAATTGAAAAAGTTTTAATTTGTTCGGGTAGTGGCGGCAACTTTTTAAATGAAACAGTCAAATACGGTTGTGATGCATTTGTTACCGCAGATGTAAAACATAATGTGTTTCTTGAAGCGGCTCATTTAGGTATATCTATTTTTGATGCCGGACATTTTGAAACGGAAAATGTTGTTATTGACCAACTTTTGAATTTACTTTCAAATCAATTTATTAATATCAAATTTATAACCGAACAAACAAATTTAATAAAAAACCGCTAAATTAGCGGTTTTTTATTTTTTTATAGACAATAATATAAATGGTGATAGAATGATAGGAATTATTATTAGAACAATCATTATTTATATATTTGTTACCTTCGCAATAAGAATAATGGGTAAACGACAAATTGGCGATATGCAACCAAACGAACTGGTAATTACACTTTTGATTTCCGAAATTGCCGCTATTCCTTTGCAGGATATGTCTCAACCTATATTAAACGGTATAATTGCAATTTTTGTTTTAATAGTTTTAGAAATTATAATATCGGTTTTAGCCTTAAAAAGCGGCTATATTAGAAGAATTATGAACGGACAATCGGTTGTTATAATTAAGAATGGGATAATAGACCAAAACGCAATGAAAAAAGTAAGAATGAGCGTTTTAGATTTAATTGAACAATTAAGAATAAAAGATGTATTTGATATTTCAACAGTTGCTTTTGCGGTACTTGAAGTTAATGGTGAATTAAGTGTTCTTTTGAAATCAAACGAGCAAAACGTTACTAACAAAGATTTATATCTAATTACAAAAGATGCTTTTTTACCACTTCCTGTAATTACTGATGGAAAAATAATTAACGATAGTTTGAACGCATTAAAGATTACAATTAATGACGTTAAAAAAATATTAAATAGAAACAATACTACATTAAAGAAAGTTTATTTATTAACTCTTGACAGACAAGGAAATATTAATTTAATTAAAACGAGGTAAATAATGAAAAGATTGATTGCTGCAGCAATTTTAACTGTATTTATTTTAGTAGCCTATTTTGGTAGTTATATTTATGTAGTAAATACTTGCGAGGAAACAACAAAACTTCTTGAAAAT
>JAZNCS010000043.1:0-15489 GCA_045587685.1 Acutalibacteraceae bacterium | reverse complement strand
AGAAAAAAAAGCAATATTCATAAAAACTTTTTACAATTTAAACAAATTTTCAAAGATTTGACAAAAAGCGTACCAAAAAGTTGCCCTTTCGACACTTTCATTTGCAAAAATTTTAAGTCTTCCAACCTGTGTTTCTCCAACATAAATATTTACATAACCTACAACATCGCCTTTTTTGATAGGCGCCTCAATATTTTTGTTCCATTCAGTAGTTCTTGTTATTTTTCCTGTTTCATTTTTCATAAGCAAAACATTTGCTATTTCATTAGAACCAACCTTAATATTCTTTTTTGTGCCTTTTTGCAAATCAACAGTAAGGTCATTTTTTAAATTTGCATCAAGTTTTGTAAAAGTATAATTAGCAAAGCCGTAATCAAGCATTTTTTTAGCACCGTTAAATCTATCATTACTGCTTTCCCCCGCCATAACAACCGCAACAAGTTCTAATCCATCGCGTTTTGCCGATGCCGAAAGGCAGTATTTGGCCTGCGAAGTAGTACCTGTTTTAAGTCCTGTTGTACCTTCATAAAAACGGACCAACTTATTTGTATTTACAAGTTCACTTTCCCCTTCGCGCAAAGTATCCATCCAAACAGTTGAATATTTCTTTATAAGTTCGTGTTTCAAAAGTTCACAAGACATTATTGCAACATCATGGGCAGAGGTTACGTGCCCTTCAGCGTCAAGTCCTGTGCAATTTTTAAAAACGGTATTAGTCATACCTAATTCTTTTGCTCTTTCATTCATTAACGCTACAAAGCCTTCTTCACTACCCGCAATCGCTTCACCAAGCGCCACACAAGCATCATTTGCCGAGGCTATAACCGTAGCCTTTAAAAGTTCATCAACAGTCATGCCCTCGCCTTCTTCAAGCCATATTTGACTGCCGCCCATACTACAAGCGTGAGCACTGGCATAAACAACGGTTTCCAAACTTAAAGTGCCTTTTTGCAAGGCTTCCATAACCAATAAAAGCGGCATTATTTTTGTGATTGAAGCCGGTGCTAATTTTTCATCAGCGTTATTTTCGTATAATATTTGAGCCGTATTAACCTCCATCAAAATAACCGACTTCGCATTTATATCTAAAACTGTGCCCATCTCAGTATTAGTTTGTACCGCTTCAAGAAGGACATCAATATCCGATATATCACACTCACTTGAAACGGTCTTTTCAGCGCAAACATTAATTGTAAAAATTGCAAAAACTAAAAATAAAGCTATAATTTTCTTCAAAAAAAGCACACCCTTTTAACATTATATAAAAGGATATGCTTTTAATTTTAATTTAATTACCGCTACGTATTATTGTTCCACCGCCAACAACAACATCGCCATCATAAAACACTGCCGCTTGACCAATACTCGCCGCGCGTTGCGGATTTAAAAATTCTATAAGAACCTCGCCATTTTTCAAAGGTGTAATAATAGATTCCTCTTGCTCGTGACGGTAACGAAGTTTTGTTTTTACCTTCATAGGCTTTTCTAAATTATCAAAGGGGATAAAGTTAACATCATTAACCCAAACCTTTTTATGAAAAATATGCTCCTCATCCCCTATTACAACAGTATTATTTTGAGCATTCTTTTCAATTACAAAAGCGGGTTTTCCGAGCGCTATTCCTAAACCTTTTCTTTGACCTATTGTATAATGAATAACACCTTTATGCTCCCCGATTTTTTTGCCGTTTATATCAAGATAGTCACCTTTTTCAGAAACAAAATCACTATTTTGTTCAATAAACGAAGCATAATCTCCATCAGGCACAAAGCAAATATCTTGGCTGTCCGGTTTATTAGCATTAACAAAACCTTTTTTACACGCAATCTCTCTAACTTCCGATTTTGTAAGTTCACCCAAAGGAAACAAGACTCTTGAAAGTTTATCTTGGTTTAAACAATAAAGCACATAGGATTGGTCTTTTGAAACATCCTTTGCCCTCAAAAGCAAAAATCTTCCGTTTTCATCTTGCTTCACCCTTGCATAATGACCTGTTGCAATTTTTTCGTAACCTAATTCCTTAGCCTTTTCAATCATTTCGCCAAACTTTATATTTCGGTTACATTCTATGCAAGGATTTGGTGTGGCACCATTTATATATTCATTAATAAAATCATCAATAACAAAATGTTTGAAGCTTTGCTTTAAATCAACCGCATAATGTTCAATGCTAAGCCTTTCACAAACCGCTTTAGCATCGCGTACATTATTTTCATCTTGTTTGCAACCTGGGGATTCAAAAAGGCGCAAAGTAACACCCGCAGTTTCGTATCCTTCATCAATTAAAAGGGTTGTACAAACCGAAGAATCAACACCGCCGCTCATTCCTACTAAAACTTTTTGCTTCATTTTTTCACCACTTTCACTTTCAAAAAAAGAGCCAAAACAGGCTCTTTTTAACATTATATTGAAGTAACGTTTGCAATTTCGTTCATATGCTCACTAATTGATTTTTCCATATTTAATGCTTCACAAATATCATAATCAACAACCTTACTGTCTTTGTAAGCAACTACACGGTTTCCAATCCCTTTATATAAAAGTTGTACCGCTTCATAGCCGAATTGAGTAGCAATAAGGCGGTCGCGCAATGTTGGATTACCGCCACGTTGAACGTGTCCTAAAATGGTAGCGCGGGTTTCAATACCTGTACCTTCTTGCAAAGTTTTTGCCATTTCGTAAACACCGCCAACACCTTCTGCAACCATTACAATAAAGTGCTTTTTGCCCAACTTTTTAGTCTCATTAATTTTATCAATAACCTTTTGAATATCCACTTCTTTTTCAGGAACTAAAATGCTTGTAGCACCTACCGCAATACCTGTTCTTAACGCAATATGACCCGCTCTTCTACCCATTACTTCTACAACACTGCAACGATCATGTGATTCAGCAGTATCACGAATTTTATCGACCAATTCAACTACAGTATTCATTGCAGTATCAAAACCGATTGAATAATCAGTACAAGCAATGTCATTATCAATGGTTCCGGGAATACCGACACAAGGAACACCGTGAAGTGAAAGATCTCGAGCGCCACGGAAAGAACCGTCACCACCGATTACAGCGATACCTTCAATTCCTAATTTTTTACAATTTTCAACCGCTTTTAAAATACCCTCTTCGGTTTTAAACATAGGGCTTCTTGCAGTATAAAGAATTGTTCCGCCGTGGTTAATAATATCAGAAACGCTACGCGCGTCCATATCAATTACATCACCCTCGATAAGACCATTGTATCCTCTATGGATACCCTTAACTTCCATACCAAGAGCTACAGCAGTTCTTACAACAGCACGGATAGCCGCGTTCATACCAGGCGCATCGCCGCCACTTGTAAGCACACCTATTCTTTTCATTTAAAATCAACTCCGAAAAAAATTTATCGAAAATAAGTATAATATATTATTTATATTTTTTCAACAACAATTTACTTATTCACTAAATTTAACATTATTTTCGCCAATTACAGCGCAAAGTTCTTCCTCTAATTGCTTAATTTTACAAACATACAAACTTTTTGGCGCTTGTAACTTACGTTTAGTTTCAGTACAGTAAATATATACAGGTATTTCACCTTTATATTTTGCCAAAATTTCTTTAACTTTTTCAAAGAGTTCACTGTTAATATTAGGTAACCTTAGATAAAGTCCTTTTTCAATTTTTGACTCTCTTTTTTGTATATTTTTAGCCGACTCGGTAATTTCCTCAACTTTTTCGCACAAAATTTCGGTTTCTCGGTCTTCTCTTTCCGAAATCCTACCACTCAAAATTACAGGTTTGTTTGTAGAAAAAATGTTTTTATACATAGCATACGCCTTATCAAAAACCGTAATATTTATTGAAGCATCGGTATCTTCTATTTGAGCAGTAGCAAGTAAATTACCGTTTTTCAACTGGCGCACACGAAGACCTGTTATGCTACCCGCAACAGTTACTCTAACACCATCCGAAAAGCCTTTTGAAAAAACATCTTTTATAGGTGTAATTCCCGCAACCGATAAATAATTTTTATAATCATCTAACGGATGACCCGAAAGATAAAGTCCCGTTGCTTCCTTTTCAAAACTAAGCAACATTTCTTTTGGCATTTCGGACGTTTTTTCCAACTCTAAACTATTACTTTCGCCCATTTCTTCAAACAAATTAAGTTGTCCTTCGGCTGAAAAACGCCTTTCGTTTTCGACTGCCGAAATAACGTTTTCTATATTGTAAAGCATTTGGCGGCGATTATCCGCAAGACCGTCTAAAGCACCGCTTTTAATTAAACTTTCTAAAGCTTTTCTATTGAATTCTCGCGAATAGTTTCTATAACAAAAATCGTACAAATCAGCATATTTTCCGTTTTGCTTACGTTCGTTTACTAACCTTTCAATAAGGCCTACACCTAAATTTTTAATTGCTGTAAGCCCAAAACGAATAGCATTACCTTCAGGAACGAAATCGCCCATACTGTAATTAACATTAGGTGGCAAAATTTTTATTCCCAAACGCTTACATTCGGAAGTATAGCCCGTGATTTTTGAAATATTGTCCATCATACCTGTCATTAAAGCCGAAAAATACTGGGCTGGATAATGACATTTTAAATATGCAGTTCTATAAGAAACAAACGAATATGCACAAGCGTGAGCCTTATTAAACGCATAAGAGCTAAAGCTTGACATATCATTAAATATTTTCTGGGCAGTTTCTTTGGAAATTCCGCGTTCCATAGCGCCTTTCACAAAGAACTCAGATTCCTTTTGCATAACATCGTGCTTCTTTTTAGCCATCGCTCTACGCACAATATCCGCACCACCAAGCGAATATCCCGCCAAAGTTCTAAACACCTGCATAACCTGTTCTTGATACACAATACAACCAAAAGTAACATCTAAAATTGGTTTAAGCAAAGGTGTATCATATTTAATATTTTCAGGATTATGACGGTTTTCAATATATTTTGGAATTGAATCCATAGGGCCTGGTCTATAAAGCGAAATTATCGCAGTCAAATCTTCTATACTTTCAGGTTGCAACTTACGAAGAACCTTACGCATTCCGTCCGATTCAAACTGAAATACACCGTCAGTAAAACCTTTGCCCATTAAATTATATGTTTCTTTATCATCTAATGGTATTTTTTCAATGTCAAAATCGGGATTTTCGTTTCTAACATACTTTTCGGTATCGGAAATAACAGTAAGGTTTCGAAGACCTAAAAAGTCCATTTTAAGAAGACCTAAATCCGCTAAGGAATTCATTGTATATTGGGTAACCGTTGCCTCATCATTAACCGAAAGCGGTACATATTCATTAACAGGCTTGTCCGAAATAACTACACCTGCCGCGTGGGTTGAAGCGTGTCTTGGCATACCCTCAAGTTTAATTGACATATCAATAAGTTCTTTAATTGAGGCATCGTTATCATAAAGGTCTTTTAAATCTTTTGAAATTTCTAAAGCCTTATTAAGTGTCATACCAAGCGACTGCGGAATAAGTTTTGCAACCTTGTCACACAAAGCGTATGGTATATCAAGTGCACGACCAACATCGCGCACCGCACCACGCGCCGCCATTGTACCAAAAGTAACAATTTGCGAAACGTGGTCCGCACCGTATTTATCAATAACATAATCAATTACCTTTTGCCTGTTAACATAGCAAAAGTCAATATCAAAGTCAGGCATTGAAACGCGTTCAGGATTTAAAAAACGTTCAAAATACAAATCGTATTTAATTGGGTCAATTCCTGTAATTCCTATGCAGTAAGCCGCTAAAGATGCCGCTCCCGAACCTCTACCCGGTCCTACAGGTATGTTGTTATTTTTAGCGTAATTAACAAAGTCGGCTACTATTAAATAATAGTCAACATACCCCATTTCATTTATTACCGAAAGTTCGTAATTTAATCGGTCAATATACTCTTGTTCTACTTTACTTCCAAAAATTTTATAAAGTCCTTCAAAACACTTTTCTTTAAAATACTCAAAATGGTCACGCTCTCCAATATCAAAACGCGGCAACTTTACTTTATCAAATTCAAACTCTACATTACATTGTTCGGCGATTTTCACAGTGTTTTCTATTGCTTCAGGCGTATCACCAAACAACTCCATCATTTGTGTGGCGCTTTTTAAATAAAACTCATTAGTTTTAAATTCCAAAGCATTTTCATCAGTAATTTTACTACCCGTTTGCACACAAAGTAAAACCTTATGCATTTTATAATCTTCGTCTTCGATATAATGCACATCGTTTGTTGCTACTAAGGGTATTCCGGTCTCATTGTGAATACGCATTATTTGTGAATTAACTATTTTTTGTTCCCTAATGCCGTGGTCTTGCAATTCCAAATAATAGTTCCCTTCACCGAAACAATCCCTGTACCAAATAGCCGCGTTTTTTGCCTTTTCAAAATCGCCGCCTAATATAATTTGGGGTATTTCACCTGCAAGACAAGCAGAAAGCGCAATTAGTCCTTTGCTATATTGTTTTAGTAAATCCTTATCAACTCTTGGTTTCGAATAAAAACCTTCGGTAAAACCTAAAGAAACAAGTTTAATTAAATTTTGATAGCCCTCATTATCCTTGCAAAGCAAAACCAAATGATTATATCCATCAAGACCTTTTTGTTTATCAAAACGACTTCTTGTAGATACATAAACTTCGCAACCAATAATAGGTTTTACGCCCTTTGATATAGCATATTTGTAAAAATCTATAGCGCCGTACATAACGCCGTGGTCGGTTATGGCAATACTTTTTTGACCCATACTGGCTGCTTTATCTATTAATTTTTTTATTCTGCAACAACCATCAAGTAAACTGTATTCACTGTGAACGTGTAAATGAGCAAAATTCATATCGCCACCCCTTTCATTATTTTTCTGCTATTTCCATTATCTTTTTTAATCTGTGATTCAAACCCGAGATTGTAATTGGAACTTCGGATATAGTGCACAATTCTTTTAAGGTTGCATCGGGATTATTTTTTCGCAAAAGTGCAACCTGTAAAAGTTCCGGTGGTAAACTGTAAAGCCTATCGGTACTTTCTAAAAGTTCAATAGCTTTGCGTTGTTTTATTGAAGCCTCAATAGTTTTAGAAATGTTTGCACTATCGCAATTTCCTGCTCTGTTTATATTATTTTTAACGCTTTTCATAATTTTAGTATCCATTATTTCAAGCGAAGAATGTACCGCACCTAAAAGGGTTAATAAATCCTCAACCGTTGCACTATCCTTACTATAAAGAACATAACCGCTACCGCGATTAGTTTTTTTCACCCGAATACCATTTTTGAGCAACAACTGTTGCAAGTCATCGGCCAAACTGTCATTTTTAACCGAAAATTCAGCGCGGTATTCTTTTTCAGGGTCATTAACATTACCACAAGCTAAAAAAGCACCCCTCAAAAATGCCGAAGCACAACATTCTCTTTCAAAAATAGAATTATCAATAGCAGTTTCGCTTACACCAAAATCAACCGATGCCAATATTTTAAGGCGGTCCGCCTCGGAGACAACTTCCGCTTTATATGTCGGTCGTTTTGTACCACCGCAGGTAATTTGCGGTGTAACCCTATATGTATATTTTATTAAGTCTGAATAAGTTTTTGCTACATTTTCGTTACCTGTTTGTAACGCTATTCTTTTAAAAGAAAAAGACCTACCGAAAAGCATAAAACCGTAGGTATATGACGGTTTGCAGCAACCGGACGGTCTAATGCCTATCAATTCATTCTTGACCCTTGAACAAAAAGACATTTTTTCTCCCTTACTTGTTAATATCCCTATGAGATATTACACAATTATAGTTTTTTTGTTTAAAATGTTTTCCAAAAATTTCGGCAAATGTAACCGAACGATGCTTACCGCCGGTACAACCAAAAGATATTGTAAGTTGGCTTTTACCTTCATCAACATAAAGCGGCACTGCCGTATCAAGAAAATCTTTTAACTTTTCTAAAAATTCTTTGCTTTCATCAGAACTCAAAACATAGTCTTTAACTTCCCTTGAAAGACCCGTTTGCGTCTTTAATTTTTCATCATAAAAAGGATTTGGCAAACATCTAACGTCAAATATCAAGTCTGCATCAACATCGGTTCCGTATTTAAAACCAAACGATTTACATACTATTTTTAAAGTATTATTTGTACTTCCCAATAATATTTCGTTAATACTGTTTTTTAACTTCGAAATAGAAATACTGCTTGTATCTATTACATAATCCGCCTCAATACGAATATCCCTTAGCATATTGCGTTCGGCTTCAATCGCCTCCGCCAAAGTCAAATTATTATCATTTGAAAGCGGATGCATTCTTCTATGTTCTTTATAACGATTTACAAGAATATCAGTATCACAATCTAAAAACAAAACTTTATAATTGCAATTATTATTTTTCAAATCACTCAAAACAGAGGTTATTTCTTTAAAAAGTTCGCCACCGCGAATATCAGTAACAATCGCAATTTTATTAAACGCATCTCCCTTAATAGAAGAAAGTTCAATAAGCACAGGAATAATTGCAGGTGGAATATTATCCACACAATAATAACCCATATCTTCGAGAGCATTTGCAGTTTGAGATTTTCCCGCGCCCGACATACCTGTTACAATTAGTAGTTCCATTTTCTCACCTAAATCCTTTTCCAAATGATAAGTTCGGCATCCGCGCCATCTTTAGAATATTCAAAAATTACCAACTGCACCTTATCAGTAACTACGCCAAAACAACGTTCACTATTCGGTTTTGGTAACTCGGCTGTGTAATACATTTTTTTATCATCTAATATTTTATCTAACTTGCCGTTAGGAAGTTTACAAAGAATATTAACAAATTCACCCTTATGACCATAAAGTTTATCAACCTTTGGCATACCTTCAATACCCAGTGAATTTATTTGTTCTAACAGTTTTTCCATTACTGTTTCCTTCCTATAAAAATAATTTCTGTCTCAAGTTCTACATTCTTTTCTTTTTTAACGGTCTCTTTAATATTTTTAACCAAATTTAAAACATCGTTACAACTTGCATTATTATAGTTAATTACAAATCCCGCGTGTTTTTCCGAAACTTTTGCCCCTCCGCAAGAAAAGCCCTTTAAATTACACTCTTCAATAAGCGCACCCGCAAAATAACCTGTAGGTCTTTTAAAGGTACTCCCTGCACTCGGGAATTCTAACGGTTGCTTTTCCTTACGGCGATTTAACAAATCACTCATTGTTTCTTTTATCTTTGTTTTTTCGCCCTTTTTAAGTTTAAATTTTACAGAGGTAATAATTTTTTTATTAGTTTTGAATACGCTTGTTCTATATCCTAATTGCATATCGTTTATAGAAATTTCGCCAAAGTCACCGTTAAAATCAATATATTCGGCGCTTAATACCACTTGCGACATTTCTCCGCCGTAAGCACCTGCGTTCATATAAAGGGCCCCACCAACACTACCCGGTATACCGTAAGCAAACTCTAAACCTTCAAGTTCGTTTTCCATTGCCTTTATACATAACGCCGATAAATTGGCACCCGCCTCGGCAATAATTTCATCTTCTGAAACTTCAATTTTATCCATTTTTGAAAGGGATATAACAAGTCCCTCAATTCCAAGGTCGGAAATCAACAAATTAGAGCCTTTGCCCACAACTATAAAAGGAACTTCGTTTTGATTTGCTAAACCAATAACCGTTTTCAACTCTTCTTTTGAATAAACGTAGGCTAAATAATCTGCATTACCGCCAATTTTAAAGGTTGTATGGTTTTTCATACAAACATTTTTTTCGTATTCAATTTTTAGCTTTTTAAGTTCTTTTTCAAATTCAAAAAAGTTCAAAACCATACCCTCTTAAAGATTATATTATTTTTGTAATTCGCCCAAAAAAGCCGCACCTATAATTCCTGCATCATTACCGAGTTTTGCAGCCTTAATTAAAGTCTTACTTGACATATTTCTCGCAAAATCATCACCATCAACATAAGCCTTAATAGGATTTATAAGTGTATCGCCTTCTTTAGAAATGCCACCGCCAATACATAACACTTCAGGTTGGAAAATGTTTATACAGTTTGCAACACCAACCGCTACATACTGAATATATTTGTCAACAACAATCTTACCTGCTTTATCGCCCTTGCGCATAGCATCAAAAGCAGTTCTTCCGCTAACATTGTTGATATCTTTGTTGCAAAGTTCCCACATAATACTATCAGAATAACGTTTCATAGCTTGTTTTGTTTGGCGAATAAGTGCAGTAGCAGAAGCATACGCTTCCCAACAACCGTTTCTTCCGCAAGAACAAATTTCACCATCCATAGTAATAACGGTATGACCTAATTCAGCACCGGCATAATTAGCACCCGAGAAAATTTTTCCGTCAATGATTACACCGCCGCCAACACCTGTGCCAAGTGTTACTGCAACTATATTTTTATATCCTTTACCAGCACCCGCGATATACTCGCCGTAAGCCGCAGCATTAGCATCGTTTTCAACACAAAAATCAAAACCTGTATATTCTTTTAAAAGTTTTGCAATCGGGAAATTATAAAATCCTAAATTCTCCGCGCGTTCAACTATTCCATCTTTGGAATTTATTGCGCCCGGGCTACCAATACCAAATGATTTTATATCCGAAACTTCTATTTTAGCATTTGCGATAGCATCTTCTACCGCCGCCGCAATATCTTTTACTATTTCTTCCGCTGGGCGTGGGAAATTAGTTTTTCTTTTAGCAGTTGCTATAATTTTGAAATTTTTATCTACCACACCGGCAACTATATTTGTACCGCCTAAATCAACGCCTAAACTATACATTAAAACTTCTCCTTTTATTGAAACGGGTCTACATTATTTGTAGTTTTTTCATCTTCGTCAACGGTCATACCTAATTTTTTAAGTAAATCTTCCGCAGCATTATAACCAAGTTTCTTTTGGCGGTTGTTCATAGCCGCAACCTCGATAATAACTGCCAAGTTTCTACCTGGTTTTACAGGTATTGTAAGAGACGGAATTTCAAGGTCTAATATAGAAGTAGTTTGCTTATCAAGACCCATTCTATCATAAACTTTGTTAACATCCCATTGTTCAAGATTTATAACAAGGTCAATCTTTTCGGTAAGTTTTACCGCACCGGCACCGAAAATACGACTCGCATTAATAATTCCTATTCCTCGAAGTTCTATAAAATGTCTTATATTATCCGGCGCTGCGCCAACTAAAGATTTATTTGAAACGCGCCTAATTTCAACCGCATCATCGGCTATAAGTCTATGTCCTCTTTTAACAAGTTCAATAGCGGTTTCACTCTTACCGACACCGCTTTCACCCAAAAGCAAAATTCCTTCACCATAAACTTCTACCAAAACACCGTGTCTTGTAACACGAGGTGCTAAATTAAGATTTAAGAATGCAATTAAAGCAGAAGCAAAGTTTGATGTAGTATCACTTGTTCTAAATAGCGGTACATCGTATTCCTTTGCTATTTTTGCGTAAGTTTCGCCTATTTCAAGGTCACGGCAAATAACTACAGCCGCAGGTTTTCTTGAAAAGAATTCACGAAGACGAGCTTCAGCCTTTTCGTCAGTAAATCTTTTTATAAAACTTTCTTCACTTTTACCAATAATTTGAATACGGTCAGGGTCAAAGAATTCAAAATAACCCGCCATATGAAGACCAGGTCTGTTAACTTCGGCCGAGGAAATCATAATTTCTTCCGCAGAAGTTGGCAAATTTAATACCTCAAGTGAAAATTCTTTAATTATTTTTTCAAGTGAAACTTTAAAATTTGTACGCACAAAAAAGCCCCCTAAAAACTATATATTTATCCCATTATTAAATTTATTAATTCTATTATAATATAAAACGTTTAAAAAGGCAAAACATTTTATAAGAAAAATTCAACTTTTTCTTGATAATATACAGTTTTAGTTATATAATTGTCAAAGAAACAAAAAAAGGATGTAACGAAAAATGAAATTAGGTATGGTAGGTTTGCCAAACGTCGGCAAATCAACACTCTTTAACGCAATAACAAATGCAGGTGCACAATCAGCTAACTATCCTTTCTGCACCATCGAACCAAACGTTGGTATGGTAAGTGTTCCTGATGAACGCCTTGAAAAACTCAAAGAAATCTACAATCCCGATAAATTCACCCCTGCGGTAATTGAATTTGTTGATATTGCAGGTCTTGTAAAAGGCGCTTCAAAGGGTGAAGGTTTAGGTAACAAATTCCTTGCAAATATTCGCGAGGTTGACGCTATAGTTCACGTTGTTCGTTGCTTTGAAAGCACCGATATAATTCACGTTGAAGGTTCGGTTGACCCTGCAAGAGACATTGAAACCATAAATTTAGAACTTATTTTTTCGGATATGGAAATGGTTACTCGCCGTTTAGATCGTGCCACAAAAGCGCTCAAAGGCGACAAATCTATGCAGGTTGAAGTTGACTTTTTAAAACGCCTTTTAGCTCATCTTGAAAGCGGACTTCCTGCTCGTTCTATAGCGATTGAAAACGAAACCGAAGAAGAGGTTTTAAAAACCACCGCTTTACTTTCTTCAAAACCTGTAATTTACGCTTGTAATATGAGCGAAGATGACTTTACAAAAGGCATTTCAGAAAACAAAAACTATAAAACAGTTGAAGAAATATCTAAAAACGAAAAAGCAGAAATTCTTCCTATTTGCGCCGCTTTAGAAGCTGAAATTTCAAGCCTTGACGATGAAGAGAAAATAATGTTTTTAGAAGAATTAGGACTTGAACGTTCTGGTCTTGACCGTATGATTCAAAAATGTTACTCACTTTTAGGACTTATTTCTTATCTTACTGCAGGTAAACCCGAAGTTCGCGCTTGGACTATTACAGAAGGCACAAAAGCTCCACAAGCCGCAGGTAAAATTCACACCGATTTCGAACGCGGATTTATAAGAGCCGAAGTAATTAACTTTACTGAATTTATGGAATGTAACGGAAATATGGTTACCGCCAAAGAAAAAGGTCTTGTTAGAAGCGAAGGCAAAGAATACGTTATGAAAGACGGAGATATTGTTCTTTTCCGCTTTAATGTTTAATAATTTAAAAATCACCCATACTATTTATGGGTGATTTTTTATGCGCAAAATTAAACAAAATATTTTGTTCTTTTCAGTAGGTGCTTTAGGTTATGGACTTATTGAAATTCTATGGCGTGGCTACACCCATTTTTCGATGCTTTTAGCAGGTGGAATATGCTTTACTTTTTTTAGTTTTTTAGGTGATAAATTTAAAAAATTAAGCCTTTTTACCAAGGCTATTATAGGCAGCGCTTTTGTTACAACAATAGAACTTATTTTCGGGTTTATTTTTAACATGATACTTAACAAAAATGTATGGGATTACAGCAAACTTCCCCTTAATTTTAAAGGTCAAATTTGCCTTTTGTATTCGATTTTTTGGGCTTTTTTAAGCGCTGTATTCATTCCATTTTCAGTTAAAATAAAGAGAAGATTGCAAAACCGCTAAATTTAAGTTATAATATAGTAGTATATAATATTTGCGAGGGTGATTTTTTGGATTTTTTACATAGAACTTGGGCGGAGATTGACCTTTCTTCCTTAAGACATAATTTTAATATACTTAAAAGCAAAGCAAACGGCTGTAAAATAATGGCGGTTGTAAAGGCTGATGGCTACGGTCACTCAGCTAGTGCTGTTGCCCCCGTTTTAGAGGAAGAGGGCGCCGATTACTTTGCCGTTTCCAATATTGATGAAGCAATCGCTTTGAGAAATTACAAAATACAAAAGCCTATTCTTATTTTGGGCTACACTCCTGTTAGCCGTGTTAATGATTTGTGTAACTATAACATTTCCCAATGCGTTTACTCACTCGAATATGCAAAACTGCTATCCACATCGGCAAAAAACCAAAATGCATATGTTAAAATACATATAAAACTCGATACTGGTATGTCACGCTTAGGGTTTGACTGCCGTAGTATGTCGCTTTCTGGTATTAAAGATGCTATTTTTTCCGCAAAACTGCAAAACCTTACTTTAGAAGGTATTTTCACCCACTTTGCAGTTGCCGACCGCAACGAGACCTGCGAAGACGGTTTCACTAACGAACAATACACCCGTTTCGTGAAAGCGGTAGAACAATTTGAAAAAGAAGGTCTTAAACCCGAACTTTGCCATTGCTGTAATTCAGCAGGTTTCCTTTTAGATGATGATAAGCATCTTTCTCTTTCACGCGTAGGTATCTCGCTTTACGGGCTCTCCCCCTCAAGCAAACTTGAACCACAAGGCGACTTTATCCCTGTTATGACTGTAAAATCAGTTGTATCTATGGTTAAAGAAATTGAAAAAGGCGATACTGTAAACTACGGTAGAACCTTTAAAACTGATAAAAAAATGCGTATTGCTACCGTTACAGCAGGTTACGCCGACGGTTATCCGCGCCTTTTATCAAACAAAGGGTATGTGCTTATAAACGGCAAAAAAGCAAACATTATCGGTAGAATTTGTATGGACCAAATGTGTGTTGATGTTACCGACATACCGGACGTTAAAATGGGTGATGAAGTAATTCTATTTGGAAAAGAATTATTAGTTGACATTTTAGCAGACTTGACCGATACCATAAACTACGAAATTATTTGCGGTATTTCACCAAGAGTACCAAGAATTGTAAAATAAAAAAAGAGCCATTGGTTAACCGGTGGCTCTTTTTTTGTAGAAATTTTTATATGCAATAATTTCAGCAAAAGTGCATACGCCTAATGCTACAATACCGTCTATAACCGAATGTTGTTTTAGAAACACGGTTGAAAGACAAATTAAAATTGTCATAATAACAACAAACCATTTAAAAAGTTTGGCTACTTCCCTCTCTTTTAGCCAGGCCGAAGCCATAGCAACAGAATACGCAACATGTAACGAAGGGCATACATTTGTACTTGTATCTACCAAATATATACCTGCTACCATTCGGGTTAAAATATTTTGCCTTTCAAATTCTAAAGGGCGCAAGTCCTGTCTATTTGGAAAAACAATATAAATAAGCATAGCAACAATTTGAGTTACTATTATAAATTTCATGAAACTTTTAAAACCCTCTTTACTATACAGCAAAAAATATAACGAGGTTAAAATAATCATTAAATACCAAAAAACATATGGTATTACAAACCATTCACAAAATGGTATTAAATCATCAAATTTACAATACATAACCGTGCATTTTCTAAAAGGTATAAATTTTTCAGTTAGATAATACGCTACCAAATACGCAACCCAACTAAACAAATACTTTAAATGCGAAAATTCGGGACTATTTATTTTCGAGAACCTAAAACCACTATAATCAACTACCAACTTTTTCATTGTTTCACCCCAAAACTAAAAATAACTTAGCGCCCTTTTTGAATTCTTTATTAAATATATTTAGATGGTTTTAAAATTTGCTAAAATAATAAAATTTTATTTTTGTTCACTTTGAAATTAAAATATTTTATATTTTAGTAT
>JAZNCS010000042.1:0-1538 GCA_045587685.1 Acutalibacteraceae bacterium | reverse complement strand
GGTTTGAACTATTCTGATTTATTCCTTTTCAAAGGGCTTAAAAACAACGAGATTGAACAACTGCATCTGTCTGATACTATCCACTTTAAAAAAGGTGATATCATTTATTCCGACACTGCATTTCACAACGCAATTGGTTTTATAATTAAAGGCAGTGCCGTTGCGGTTTCTAACAACCATAACGAAACATTTTTAAAAACCTTCACACAAAATATGTGTTTCGGTGCGGCGGCGGTATTTGGCGGTGACAAAAACTATGTTAGCACCATTACCGCAAAAAGTGACTGCCAAATTTTATTTATAACCGAAAAAGAATTACAAAGCATTTTTGAAAAATTTCCCCAAACTGCTATAAATTATATAACATTTTTATCCGATAAGGTGCGTTTTTTAAATAATAAACTATGCGTAATCTCTTGTTTGAGCGCCGAAGATACGGTACTTACCTATCTGTCGAGCGTAAAAGACAACGATGGTTACGCTCAAATTCCTAAAAATATGACCTTGTTTGCTAAAATGTTAGGTCTTAGCCGCGCAAGTCTTTACCGCGCACTTGACATTTTGATGCAAAACGGCAGTATTTTAAAGGAAAATAATAAATATAAGGTGATAAAAAATGAAAAAACTAATTAGTATCCTATTAGCCCTCGTATTACTTTTATCTCTTACCGCTTGCGGTGTTGATGTAAAAGAAGTAAAAGCAAATGTTTACGGTATTGCAGGTCCTACAGGTGTTGGTCTTGCAAATCTTATGAAAGATGCCAAAGACGGCAAAGGTAGTCTTGATTACAACATTCAACTTGCCGCTTCTAATGACGAAATTGTGGCTAAAATCACAAATAAGGAAGCCGATATTGCGGCAGTTGCTACCAACTTGGCTTCTACCCTTTACAACAAGACAAACGGCGAAGTAACCGTTCTTGCTGTAAATACTTTAGGTGTTCTTAATGTGGTTGCCAAGGGTATAGAAGTACCCACCATTGCAAGTCTTATAGGTAAAACTATTTATACAACAGGTCAGGGCGCAAACCCCGAATATATTATTAATAACATACTCAAAAATAACGGACTTAAGGTAGGCAAAGATGTTAAGGTAGAATTTGTTTCACAACCGCAGGAACTCGTTTCTAAGGTTGTAACCAATGAAAAAGCAATCGTTATTGCTCCCCAACCTGTTGCTACCGCGATTACCGTAAAAGATAAAAAAGCTAAAATTTTAATAAACATAAACGACGAATGGGAAAAATTTAACGATACAAAACTTGTAATGGGTTGCGTTATTGCCCGTAAAGAGTTTGTAGAACAAAACCCCGAAGCAGTAGAAGCATTTTTGGAAGATTACAAGGCATCTATTGAAAAAACAAATAAGGATATCGACGGCACTGCCGCATTATGCGAAGAATTTGGCATTGTTACCCCTGCCGCCGTTGCTAAAAAAGCAATCCCCTTGTGCAACATAGTGTATGAAGACGGAGAAGAATTAAAAACCGACCTTTCTGCTTATCTTGAGTTTTTGTATAAACAAAATCCAAAGAGCA
>JAZNCS010000041.1:0-1536 GCA_045587685.1 Acutalibacteraceae bacterium | reverse complement strand
CTATGCCGCTTGGATGCAGGGCGGTCTTAATTTCCACAGTGCCCACGCAGGTGTGCTTTTAGCCGCACAAAAAATGATAACCAAAACCAAAGGAGAAAAATAATGAAACAGGTTTTCGAAGGTAAAGTATACGAGATTTTGCCCTCTTCCAATGGTATTATTTTTTCATATTGCAAGGAAAAACTAGAAGATAAGATTGTAGTTGCTTATAAAATGGTTTCGTTTGAGGATGGCCGTTTTACCGATATCCCCAAAAACGTATATCTTATGACAAAATTCGGTACCAACTATAAAACAATTATAGACCATTGTGACAACTACATTACCACCAAATCACATATTCTCCCAAACGGAAAGGTGCTTTTGCTTTTAAAAAATGGTAACGCTAAATTAATCGACACTGACTCTACCGTTGTATGGCAAGGAAATCTCAACTACCGCGACACTACCGCCTCTGATATCGTTATTCATAAAAATTCTATTTGGGCAAGTTTTGCCGACTGCAACATACTGCTTCGCTACAATTTAAGCAATATGCGTGAGGAACTTCGTATCGGTGGCTCTAAATCGCCATTTGATAAACCTAAAAATATGTTTTTAGACGGCGACCATGCCATAGTTTGCAACAAAGGCTCTAAAAGTCTTACCCGTGTAAATTTGGAAAGTTATGTGGTTGTAGAGGAAGAAAACTTTGAAGAAGAAGTTTCACAATATCTTAAAACCGATATTTACCGCTTTGTTATTCTTTCTTCGGGTTTATATTTGCTATAAAAAAACTCCCTTAAAAGGGAGTTTTAATTTTACTTATATAATAATTTTATCCTTTTCTTTAAAACCTGTCCTACAAAAAACGCCAACACACAAGACGCTACATCTTTTAGGAAAACCGGAGCATACATTACTATCGCGGTCCAATATGGGGTGCTTGTAACTAAGGCGTAATAAATAATCCCTAAAATATACATTATAATAATACCTAAAATACCCATAAATATTTTTAAAAATTTATTTTTTCTTTTTTCAAAGAGTGAACAGAATAAAACAAATATGGGAAAGCCTAAAATAAAACCGCCCGCAGGACCTGTTACGTGGTGAATGCCGCCGCAAAAACCTGAGAAAACAGGTGCACCTGCCGCACCTAATAAAATATAGGTAACTATTGAAGCGAGTGAATATTTAAGTGACAAAGTAAACCCACAAAGCGCAATCGCGAAGGTTTGTAATGTAATGGGAAACTCATGCGTGGAAGGCGGTATTTGCGCAAACACCGCAATAAGCGCGGTAAAGAGTGCCGCAAGAATTATAGAAAATGTTTTTTTCTTTTTAAAATTCATTAGTTTCCCACCACCTTTCGTTTCTAATTATACCAAATATTGTACCATATTTCAATAAAAGGTTTTGTTGAAAAAGGTCTTTTTTTATGGTATAATACTATGGTATTTTATTAAGGAGAATTTTTATGCTTGATTTACAAGATTTAAAATTAAACACAATTGAAAGTAAGGTCTTTAAATACTTTCAAAATATTTGTAATAT
>JAZNCS010000040.1:0-25212 GCA_045587685.1 Acutalibacteraceae bacterium | reverse complement strand
ATATCTATATAATTATATAATAAAATTATATATAATTCAAGGGTTAGAGTCTTATTGATTTAAAATATTCTACAATACCTTTGGTTATTGCCACAACTTTGCGGTTATTAGTTGTCTCGTCAATTATTCCGTTAAAGTCTTGCTTATTGGACATATATCCGTTTTCGGTAAGAACAACAGGGCATACTGTAGAACGCGCCATATAGTAATAATGCCATTTAACTTTTGCGTTTCGGTAAATATTTTCGGCTACTGTGTATTGATAAATATAGTCAGTAGCGTTTTTGGAGAAGGCGTTAAAGTGAAATGCGCCAAAACCATTAAGCGAAGAACTTGTGTTAGAGTCGTGGTGAATTGCAATACAAAAATCGGGTTTAAGTTTTGCGAGTAGGGCAACTTTTGTGTTATTTGTGCTTGTTGAATTATCATCACGTGTTAAATAAACAGTAGCGCCAATGCTTTCAAGTTCCGCTTTTAATTTTTTAGCAAGGCTAAGGTTTCTTTCGGCTTCGGTATTTGTTTTGTTAAATCCAACCGCGCCGCAGTCACTACCGCCGTGACCAACGTCTATAAGAATTTTAACACCTGTAAGGTCGGTGCCGTAAGCATTGTTGGCTTCTTTTGTTTGTGCAGGATTTAAAAATTCGAATACAAGTTGACCGTTATCGTTATAGTGACAACTCCAGCCGTAGAATTTGCCTTGCTTTTTAAGGTGTAGACGAAGTGTATAATCCGAAGCGTTTTTAATTATTTGCGCCGAAGAAAAAACAGGATTATCGTGGGGGATTACAATTTCGTTGTTTATTGCCGAAGAATAACAAAAAGTAATATCTACGTAACTGTAGGTTGCGGTCGAAAATGTATAATCTCTATATGCTTCGTTATTATATTTTTGCGGTGCTAAATCAAAGTAAAAAGGCGCTTTCCAATCGGTATCAAAGGTTAAAACTGTGTGGCTACCTTCTTGATTTAAGTTTGCAAAAGAAATAGTGTTAGTTTCGGGTAAAGTACCTGCATATTCTTTAACTGCCTTGGTGCTGGTATAACCCGGCACATCGTAAACAGAAGTATATACTTGGTATCCGCATCGTAATACTGCATATTCATCGGCTTTTCTTCCGTCAGAACGACTATGGTAAACGTAGCCTTGTGCACTGTAGTCTACCGTGCCTTTAGGTAAATAATTGTTAGTTGGTTTTGACCAGTCGTTAGTAGAATAAGCATCGAAAGTTTGGGAAGAATCGGTTATAATTTCGGTAATTTTGCCCGAGCCTACATTTACATATCTTCCGCCAAGCGGTGTAGCATTAGCATCATAATCAACGATAATAGATGCTTTTTTACAGGTTATATTGCCCGAAGAAAAACTTTCACTTTTACCGCTGTAGGTAGCGGTAAATTTAACTTTACCCATATCGGTATCTCTAAGTTTGTCGTTTGGCAGTGTGAAACTTCCTGTGTAGTTAATAAAATCGGTTGTATTTTCGTTATCTGCAATTTGATTAAGTGTAATAGTTTTATTGTCAAAAGTTGCTGTAACGGTACTTCCTTTTCGCGCGGATACAGTAACATAAAAGGTTGAACCGCCGATGTAAGATTGTTTGTTAGAAGGTGAGTAACTGTTAATTATTACATAACGATAATTTATAGTATAAACCTTTTGTACACCGTTGTTTTCAAAAGTAAAGGTGTTGTTACCGTCCTTTAATTCTACCTCGTAGGAAAAAATCCCGTTCTCATCAAAAGGCAACTCGGTTCCGTTAACGGTAAGCGGAAAATCAGGGTTGCAAGAGCCTTTAAAGGTGAAGTTTTTATCGGTAGTGCTTAACTTTTCTTTTTCGGGGGAAGTAATGTTAAGTGTTGGTATAATTTCCTCGGGTTCTTTGAGTGTAGAACTTGAAGAACTTGTAACAGAAGCGTGTGTGTTCTTTTTTTCGTCTTTTTTGCCGCAACCGGAAATAGAGAAAACGAGTATTAACACCATTAATAGTGATATTATTTTTAAGTTATTCTTCATTAGTTGTTTCTCCTAAAGTGACAAGGGTGTATGTATGATTTACCGCAGGTAAAAAAACGTTTAAAATGTCGTTTGTTTTAATTTTTAGGGAAGCGGTGTTTATTAATGGGTGGCAACCTATAAATTGGTCGTTTAAAAGGTCGCGGTCAATAATTAAATTGACATTGTTTTCAGTATCGTTCATAAGCCCTAAAATGCTTACCGAACCGGGTGTGACACCAAGAAATTTTTCCATATATTCTTCTTCGGCGAATGAAAGTCTTGAAATGTTTAGTTGGTGGGAGAGTTCCTTTGTTTTGAAAGGTTTATCACCGGGCATTAAAAGAAGATAAAAAACTGTTTTTTGGCGGTTGCAAAGGAACAAGTTTTTAGCAATATTTACTCCTAAATCTTTGCTTATTTGCTCACATGCTTCCATAGTGTTAGCTTCACTGTGTTCAATGCTTTCAAACGGTATATTAAGTTTATTTAAAAATTCATAAGTCCTTTGTTTTTTCATAACGATTTCCTTTTTGAAATATTTAATACTATTATACTTTAGCTATCGCTTTATTTCAACAAGAAAATAGTTGAAATAATAGCGATTTTTTGTAATTTGTACTTGAAATTAAAGGAGGGGAAGGTATAATATATTTGGTGCGTTAATTTGTTTAGGAAAGGGGTAAAAGTTACTGTGCAAAAAACATTAAATATGTGCGAAGGTTCTCTTTTTAAGAAAACTATACTTTTTACAGTTCCGATAATGTTAACCGGCATATTACAGTTGCTTTTTAACGCGGCGGATTTAATAATTGTTGGTCGTTTTTGTGGCAGTAATTCGGTTGCGGCGGTTGGCGCTACTTCTTCGCTTATTAACCTTATAGTAAATTTGTTTATTGGTTTGTCAACCGGTTCGGGTGTTGCTGTTGCAAGGGCGATAGGCGCTTCGGATGAAGAGTGTGTTAAACAAACCGTTCATACCGCAATCCCAACTGCTTTAGTTAGCGGACTTGTGGTTTCGGTTATAGGTTTTTTTGTGTCACAGCCAATTCTTAGACTTACGGGTGTTCCAAAAGAAATTTTATCTTTATCAACTGTTTACCTTAAAATATATTTTTGCGGTATGTTGTTTAATATGGTTTATAACTTTGGCGCTTCTATTCTTCGCGCGGCGGGGGATAGCCGTTCTCCACTTATGTTTTTAACATTAGCGGGTATTATTAACGTAGTGCTTAATGTTTTATTTGTAACTGTTTTTGATTGGAATGTTGCGGGTGTAGCGGCTGCTACTTCAATTTCACAGGTGGTTTCGGCGGTATTGGTAGTACGTGCTTTAATGAAGCGGACCGATGCTTGTAAGTTAAATTTAAAAGATATTAAATTTATGAAAAGACCACTTTATGTAATTCTTTCAATAGGTATACCTTCAGGTATTCAAAGTACTGTATTTTCGCTTTCAAATGTAATTATACAGTCTTCAATAAACAGTTTTGGTAATGTTGCAATGTCGGGAAGTGCGGCAGCGGGAAATATAGAAGGATTTTTATATATTATTCTTAATGCGTTCCATCAAACTTCGCTTAACTTTTCGGGACAAAATTCGGGAGCGGGTAAGTTTGACCGCGTCAAGAAAACATTTTATGTTTGCTCAATGTATGTTGCAATAATTGGCTTGGCTTGTGGCGTTGGTATGTACTTAATGGGTGAAAAATTGCTTTTAATATACCTACCAAACGACCCTAAGGCTATTGAATATGGTATGATTAGATTTACATATATCTTGTTCCCGTATTTCCTTTGCGGACTTATGGAGGTTGCAACCGGTGCAATTAGAGGTATGGGCTCTTCTTTTACCACAATGATTATAAGTATTATAGGCGTTTGCGCGTTTAGAGTTGTTTGGATTTTTACAATATTTAGAATAGAACAATTCCATACACTACACGGGTTGTTTGTTTCTTATCCGATTTCTTGGACAGTTTCATTCTTGGCGCAACTTATAGCATTTAGGTTTGTTTTAAGAAAAAGACAACGAATACAACAAAAAACACGGGAATAATCCCGTGTTTTTTATTACTTTAAGTTAGATAAAAATCATAAAAAAAGCCTCAACAACGCGAAAAAGCGTGTCGAGGCACTCGAAAAATTTTGTTTATATGTGAAACTTTGAAACGCGAGGTAGGGATTGAAAAAAAGAAGTACCTCAACTACGCGAATTGCGTGTCGAGGCACTCGACTGGTGCACCTGACAGGATTTGAACCTGCAAGTCTTGCGACATACGGATCTGAACCGTACGTGTTTGCCAGTTTCACCACAGGTGCATAAAGTACTAAAATTATATATTAAACCATTTGCAAAGTCAAGGGTAAAGCGCTTAATTGACATATTCTGAAACATAGGCTATACTTTAATCGGTGATTTTATGGAAATTTTATTTGAAGATAAGGAAATTATTGTTTGCATAAAGCCTTGCGGTGTGCTTTCCCAAAGTGATGAAGCAGGTAGGGAAAATATGGTTTCTATTTTGCAAGAGCATACAGGCGGTATGATTTATCCACTGCACCGACTTGATAAAGAAGTTTCGGGTGTAATGGTTTACGCTAAAACTAAATTTGCCGCAGCGACTTTAAGCAAGGATATTGCCGACCATAATTTTAAGAAAGAGTATATTGCGCTTGTTCATTCAGCACCCGAAAAAGAGTGTGGCGAAATGCGCGATTTGCTTTTTAAGGATAGTAAACGCAACAAAACCTATGTTGTGAAAACGCAGCGAAAAGGCGTTAAAGAGGCGGTTTTAGAGTATAATTTAATTAAATCAAAGAATAATATTTCTTCCGTTCTTGTGTTACTTCATACAGGTAGAACACATCAAATAAGGGTGCAGTTTGCTTCACGCGGTATGCCGCTAATAGCCGACAAAAAATACGGGGCTAAAGATGATTTTAAAGAGTTCGGTCTTTGTAGTTACCGAATAACCTTTAATCACCCAAAAACCAAAGAACAAATGCAGTTTAGTGCTAACCCAAAAGGAATTTTTTCGGAATATATTTAAAGGAGAGTGTTTCCACTCTCCTTTTTCTATTACAGCGTTACGCCATCTTTAAATATTGCAATTTCATTTTTATCGAGCGCTTCGGATTTAGCTTTAACTTCGCCCGAGGCCACCTTGATAATATAATCTAAAAAGTCATCTGACAAATCATCTAAAGAAATGCCTTCAAGTAATCTTCCTGCGTTATAGTCAATCCAAGCAGTTTTTTTATTATAAAGCGCGGTGTTGCTTGAAATTTTAAGTGTGGGTGCAGGGGAGCAGAAAGGAGTGCCTCTGCCTGTGGTGAAGAGTACCATATGTGCACCCGAAGCCACTAAAGCATTTGCGGCAACAAGGTCGTTACCTGGGCCTTGTAAAAGGGAAAGACCGTGTTTCTTTACAGGCTCACCATAACTTAAAACATCTTCAACAGGTGCCGTACCGCCTTTTTGTGTGCAACCGAGCGATTTATCTTCGAGGGTTGTAATACCACCCGCTTTGTTACCGGGGGATGGGTTTTCGTCAACCTTTTCACCGTATCTCATAAAGTATTTTTTGAAGTTATTTATAAGGTCAACGGTTTTTGTGAAAAGTTCTTCATTTCGGCAACGGTTCATTAAAATTGTTTCAGCGCCAAACATTTCGGGTACTTCGGTTAAAATACTGCTACCGCCCATGGATATAAGTTTATCCGAAACTGCGCCTAAAAGTGGGTTGGCGGTAATGCCTGAAAATCCGTCCGAACCGCCGCATTTAAGACCAATTACAAGTTCGCTTACAGGACATTCGGTACGGATGAATTTATTTGCATAAACGCATAGTTCTTTTACAATTTCGGCACCCTTTGTAAGTTCATCGTCTTCCGCTTGGCAAACCATAAACTTTACTCTGTTTTCATCATATTCGCCCAAGTGCTTTTTGAGTTCTTCGATATTTGCGTTTTCGCAACCAAGCCCCACAACCAAAACTGCCGCAGCGTTAGGGTGGCGAATCAAACCACAAAGCGCTTTTAAGGTGTTATCTTGGTCGTGTCCTAACTGTGAGCAACCGTAAGGGTGGGTATAAGAATAAATACCGTCAATATTTTCGCCCTTATACTGATGGGATAATTTTTCGATTTGGCGAACGATTGAGTTTACGCAACCAACGGTTGGAATGATCCAAACTTCGTTTCTAATACCAACTTTACCGTTTTCGCGGCGGTAGCCCATAAATGTTTTAGGAGATTTTGGCTCTAATTCTTTAAAATTAGGGTTGTATGTGTATTCTAACAAATCACCAAGGTTGGATTTAACATTTTGGGTATGAATATGTTCACCTGTTTTTATATCACATTTTGCGTGACCGATAGGGTAGGCATATTTTATTATATCTTCACCTTGCTTAATGTCTTTTATAGCGAATTTGTGACCTGCGGGAATTGGTTCTTTAAGAATTATTTTACTGCCGTTTACAACTACTTCTTGGTTAGCTGAAAGCGCTTCGATAGCAACGGCAACATTATCGTTTTTATGTATAATAATAGATTTCATAATTAACCCTCTAAAATTGATTTAACAGCGCTTACAGCATCTGCCTTAATAGCGGTATAGTTTTTAGCAACTGCCTCACTAAAGCCATTATAAGCGGTTAAATCTTCACCCCAGAATGCAGTGTTTTTGCATACTTTTTCAATAAAATCAGCATCATTTACATTTTGCGCAAAAAATTCTAAAACGGCTTTGTCATCGTGAATAATATATTCATCGCCGTTAGCACGTTTAGCATAAAGTCCGTCTTCGCGTAAATCGTTTGAAGAATAGAATGCCAAAAGTGCGGCAAACGAGAATGTTATAAGTTTTGGTAATTCGCCGTTGTTTTTGTAATAATCTTTAAAAGATGGTAAAACTCTTGCTTTCCACTTTGAAACAGAGTTAAGAGAAATTGAAAGTAAAGCGTGGTCGATAAATGGATTTTCAAATCTTTCAAATACTGAATCGGCAAAGGCTTTAACTTCTTCAATAGGCAAATTAACTTGTGGTACAATTTCATCCATTACAACTTTGCGGATAAACTTGCCCATAACACTGTCATACATACAGTCTCTTACAATATCTAATCCGTACAAATAACCTGCAAGTACACTTGAAGTATGTGCGCCATTAAGAACACGAACTTTGCGTTCACGGTATGGGCGTTGGTCATTTGTAAAGATAACAGGAAGACCGATTTTATCGAGTGGGAATTCATCGCTTATATCTTTGTCGCTTTCAATTACCCAAAGTGCAAAAGGTTCGCCAATGTCTAAAAGTTCATCTTTGTAACCTAAACTTTCACAAATAGCGTCAGCTTCAGCGCGTGGGTAACCGGTAACAATACGGTCAACAAGGGTAGAGCAGAAGATATTATTTTCTTCAATCCAAGCGGTAAATTCTAAAGGTAGGTTCCAAGCCTTTGATAACGCTAAAACACATTCTTTAAGTTTTTTACCGTTATTTTCAATAAGTTCAACGGGAAGCATAATAAGACCTTTATTAACATCTCCGCCAAAAGTTTCAAAACGAGTATAAAGGAATTTTGTAAGTTTACCGGGGTATGTAGCGGGGAGACCTTCGAAATTATCATTTTCATCAAGTGTTATACCTGCTTCGGTAGTGTTTGAAACAACAAAACGAAGTTCGGGTAACTTTGCAAGAGCCATAAAATCTTCGTATTCGGTTTCGCAGTCGATAGATTTTTCAACACTTGTTATAATACGGCTTTCATCAACAACTTTTCCGTTTTCTTTTCCGCGAAGAATAACAGTATAAAGGTTGTCCTGTGTTTTAAAACGTTCAAGTGAGCCAAAGGAAATAGGCTTTAAAATTGCAATATTGCCGTCAAAAACACCCTTTTCGTTAGCAATATCAATCATATAATCAACAAAAGCGCGTAAAAAATTGCCTTCACCAAATTGGACAACTTTTATCGGTCTTTCGTTTTTCGAAGTCATTTGAGTAATGTTATTCATAAAATTTCCCCCATACTAAAATATAGTGTAATTATATATATAATTATACAAAAAGTCAATACATAGTGCAAAAGAGGTCTTGAAAAATTGCATAAATGGTGTATAATTTATACATAAACTTAAAAAGGGGATAACGAAATGGAATTTATGACTAAGGATTTTTTGTTAAAAACTGAAACTGCAAAAAAACTTTACCATAATTATGCGGCTAAAATGCCTATTGTGGACTATCACTGTCACATAAATCCGCAAGAAATTTTTGAGGATAGAAAATTCCAAAATATAACTCAAATTTGGCTTGGTGGTGACCATTACAAATGGCGTCTTATTCGTAGTAACGGCGTTTGTGAAGAAGAAATTACAGGAAGCGCTTCTGACCGCGAAAAGTTTCAACATTTTGCCGAAATGTTACCAAAAGCCATTGGTAACCCTATGTATCATTGGACACACCTTGAACTTAAGCGCTATTTTGGTTACGAAGGCGTTTTAAACGGCGAAACTGCCGAAGAGGTTTGGAACCTTTGCAACGCTAAACTTAAAGAAGATTCAATGTCGGTTCGCAATATTATTAAAAAGTCAAATGTTGCGCTTATCGGTACTACTGATGACCCTCTTGATACTTTGGAATGGCACAAAAAATTAGCTGAAGACAATAGTTTTGAAACAAAAGTGGTACCTTCCTTTAGACCTGATAAGGCAATAAACATTGAAAAGTTGGGCTTTGTAGAATACTTGCAAAAATTAGGCGAGGTTGTAGGTTTTGAAATTAAGAGCGTAGATGATGTTAAAAAAGCATTGTCTTTAAGGCTTGAATATTTTTGTGAACTCGGTTGCCGCGCTTCTGACCACGGACTTGATTATGTAGTTTACTCGGTAGCAAGTGAAGAAGAAATCGAGAAAATCTTCCAAAAAGCATTGTCGGGTGAAACTGTTTGTTTAGAAGATGCTGATAAGTACAAAACCGCAATTATGTTGCATTTGGGTAAAGAATATGCAAAAAGAAATGTTGTAATGCAACTTCATTACAATACCCAACGCAACACAAATGCAAAAATGTTTGAAAAGTTAGGCCCTGACACCGGTTTTGACTGTATTTCAACCAAAAACTGCGGTGAGCAAATTGTAGGATTTTTAAATGCTTTATATAGTGAAGAAAAATTACCAAAAACAATTATTTATTCACTTAATCCTCAAGAAAACGAAATGATTGATACTATTCTTGGTTGTTTCCAAGGTACCGAAGTTGAAGGTAAAATTCAACATGGTTCGGCTTGGTGGTTTAACGATACCAAAACAGGTATGGAAAAGCAACTTATTTCACTTGCTAATCTTTCGCTTTTGGGTAATTTTGTTGGTATGCTTACCGACTCGCGCAGTTTTCTTTCCTACACTCGCCACGAATATTTCAGAAGAATTTTATGTAATTTAATTGGCGAATGGGTAGAAAATGGCGAATATCCAAACGATGAAAAACAATTAGGAAAAATTGTAGAAGATATTTGCTTTAACAACGCTAAAAAATATTTTTCTTTATAATTAAAAAATGAACCTCGAAAGTTAATTTTCGAGGTTCATTATTTTTATAACTTTTTTAAGATCTTTTATTTGATATAATTTAAAAACAAATTCATAAATTAAAGTTTTGTTTGGTTCACTAATGTTTTTAAACATTTTAACCAACGCGGCTTCACGCGCGGTTAAATCGTTTGAAGTAAGATTTGGTATTACTAAAGGCTTTTCTACTTTTGGTTCAATAGGTTCTACAAAATTTGTTATGTTTTGGTTTTCGCCGTATAAAAGGGTTACAGCATCAGTTTCTAAAATTTGGGCTAATTTTGTAATTCTTTCGCTGCTAATTTTACCGCATCGTTCCATTTGGGAATATGTACTTGGTTTCATACCCATTTTAAGAGCAATTTGTTCTTGGGTATAATTTAATCTTCTTCTAAAATTTTTAATTCTTTGGTTAATTGTTTCTTCCATTTTACACCCCAAAAATAAAAAAGTGCGCAACCGAAGTCACGCACGAAAAAGGCGTTGCTTCGAACTGCTGCTAGACAGAACACTCCAAACAGGATGTGAAAACGAAGCATACCTTTTTACCAAAAGTATGCCCTGTTTGAAGTTGTGTTTGTCTAGCAAGATTAGTTTATCATTATTTTCACAAAAAATCAACAATTTAATTTTGCGTAAAAATAAAAAAAGTGCGCAACCGAAGTCACGCACGAAAAACGCAAACCCCAATTGCTGCGACACAACTTTTGACAAACTACAAGAGAAAGCCAAAACAGAGAATGCGTTTTTACCAAAGTAAAAACACTTTCCCTTTAGTTTGTCCCAAAAATTAAGTTGTGTCGCAAGAATAGTTTACCACTATTTTAGTAAAAAATCAAGTTTAATTAAAAAGAAAAGAGGATTCCCGCGCTACGCTTGGAATGACAAGTGTGTTTTGTTATTGCGAGGAACGTAAGTTCCGTGGCAATCCGTTTGTTGCAATACTAAAAGATGTTGACAAATAAAATTTAAATGTTATAATATAAATAGACAAAGGACTACCGCAGTCAGCGGTTGTCCCCTAACTGTTATGGATAACCGCTAGTTTGGACGCTGGGCGGTTATTTTTTTATGCTTAAAATAAGTAACAAAATAATTACAAGGGTAATTACTGTAAAATATTCCATTGCATCACCCCCTAATTTTATTAGAGGGCTTATACCCTCTTAATAAAAGAGGGAACAACCGCTTTCCGCTTATTTGGTAGTCCTTTGGGAGAAAATCTCCGTAAAGCATTATACGATATAGGTCGTATTTTGTCAATTAAAGGTTTTTCCTTATTAAACCTCAACATATCACTGTTTTCACAAGAAATCAAGATTAGTTGTTAATTACGCATTACGAATTACGCATTAAATTTGTTTTGTGGAAATTAGATAATAAACTAATTATATATTTATAATATATCACAGTAGAAAAGTGTGTAAAAATGTGGTATATTTTAAGGTGGTTAATTTTAAATTTGGAGTGAATAAAATGGATGGTAAAAACTTACGCGAAAAGGTTTGCGAAAATATAGGTAAGGTAATTATTGGAAAAGAGGAGACAGTAACTTTATTACTTACTTCTCTTTTAGCCGATGGACACGTTTTGCTTGAAGATGTACCCGGTACAGGTAAAACAAAGGTTGCAAAGTCTTTGGCAAAATCTTTAAGTTCTGCTTTTAACAGAATTCAGTTTACACCTGACCTTTTACCAAGTGATATTACAGGTCTTAATATTTATGACCAATCAAAAGGTGAGTTTGTTTTAAGAAAGGGCCCTGCTTTTACTAATATTTTACTTGCCGATGAAATAAACCGTGCAACCCCAAGAACACAAGCGGGTCTTTTGGAGTGTATGGAAGAACGCCAAATTACAATTGACGGTGAAACTTTCTCTGCGGGAAATCCGTTTTTTGTAATTGCTACCCAAAACCCTGTTGAAACCGCAGGAACTTTTCCACTTCCTGAAGCACAGTTAGATAGATTTATGATGAAACTTTCTATGGGACTTCCTACAAAAGAAGAAGAGTGTTTAATTATGGAACGCTATATGAAGGACGAACCTTTAGCAACTCTTGAACCTGTTATGTCGCTTGAAGAATTAGCACAAGCGAAAGAAGAAATTAACAATATTTTTGTTCACAAATGTGTGCTTGAATATATGGTTGATATTGTTGCGGCAACAAGAAACGGTGAAAATGTACTTGCGGGTGTAAGCCCCCGTGGTACACTTGCTTTTCTTCGTTGTGTTAAGGCTTATGCATTTTTACAAGGTAGAGATTTTGTAACGCCTGATGATGTTAAAAAGTTAGCGGTACCTGTGTTAGCGCATAGAATTGTTATGGGTTACGGTAAATCACGTGAAAATGTTCCGTTTATGGAAGGTATCGTGTCAACAATTCCTGTACCTACCGAGGATTTTAGTGTATGAAAATACTTTTAATAGGTATAGCGGCGCTTGTTTTGCTTTATCTTCAAAAACGCCTTTATATGCGGCTTTGGGATGCAAATCTTAATGTTAATGTAGAATTTGCAAAAAAACTTGTTAAGGTTAATGAAACAGGGGAATTGGTACAGGTAGTTGAAAACAAAAAGCGACTTCCGTTACCTATGCTTAAGGTTAAATTTAAAACTTCTGCAAATTTAGAGTTTGCAAGTGAAAGCGGTTCAAAAACTACCGATATGTATTATCGCAACGAAGTTTTTCAAATTGGCGGCGGAGGTAAAATTACCCGTAGATTAAAATTTAAGGCAAAAAAACGAGGATATTATACTATTAAAAATATCGATATTTTAAGTACCGACTTGTTTTTTTCAAAAGAATTTATTAAGTCACTTAATGCCGATACGCATATGTACGTTTATCCTAAAGCATTTGAAAGCGAGGAGTTATTGCTTTCACTTCAAAATTTAAGCGGTGACGCCCTTGTTGAAAAACATTATTTGGAAGACCCGTTTGAAATAAGGGGGATAAGAGAATATCAACCTTTTGATGATATGCGTAGTGTTAACTGGAAAGCAACTGCAAAAACAAACGAATTACTTGTAAATCAAAAGGGATATACAGCTTTAAAGAGTGTTAGAATTTTTCTTAATATTGAAGATGGCACAACTTACAAGAAAGAAAAAGACATAGAAGCGGCTATTGAAATTGCAATGGGAATAGCTTCTTATTTTCTTTTAAAAAACACCAAAGTTTCGTGTTATACAAACGCAAGAGATATTTTAACAAAGCAGTTAATTGATATTGATGGCGGTGTTGGTGCACCGCAAGAAAATACCATTCAAAAAGCCTTTGCAAGAATTGATATAAATCAAGAGTCGCCGTTATTTAAAAATCTTTATGAGTCAAAGGTTTTTGATAATAATGACTCTTCGCTTACATTTTTTGTTTCACCAAACGGTTTTGCCGAGTTTGTAGAAATGCTTAAAAAATGTAGTGAACAGGGTATGGATTATACTTGGTTTTACCCGTATTCAACCTCGGAAAAACCAAAAATACCGCCCGAATTAGAAAAAAATGTGAAATTTTTACACATAGATTAGGAAATTAAAATGAAATCAAAATTAATTTATCTTTCAAGGGATATTTTAACAGTAATACTTAATCATTTTTTATTTGTTACTGCGCCTATAACGTTTTTTAGTATGTTTCAACTAAAAGATGTACATATCCCATTATTTATTTCGCTAATAATTATTCCGTTTTATTTTTTGTTTTTAAGATATGTTATACGTAATACAATATGGCTTATAATATTGCATTTACCAACTATTCTTTTGGCGCTTAATGCTTCAAAAAGCGGTGTTGCTACAGTATTTGCGGTAATTGTAACTGTATGTTATATAATCCTTTCTTTATTTGCTGTTTTTAAATTAAAAAGAAGGCAAGACATTGTTTTCCCGCCGATTATGATTGTAGCTTTAATCTTAGGCTTTAGTATTGTTGACTTTTTAATGTCTAAAGGATTAATTGGAAATAAATATACAATTTTTGTACTTGTGTATATCCCGATTTATTTGATATATGCTTATATTGACAGTTATATTGAATTTGTTTCACTTAATGATTTAAGTGCTTCAAACCTACCTAAAAATAGAATTTTTAATTCGGGAATTAAGCAAAATATTTTATTCACTGTATTTTTAACGGTTATTTTATGTGTGGTTTCTACCTTTGATTTTTTAGCAAAATTTGCATTATCTTTAGGCGAAAAGAGTTTTTTAGCTTTAAGAAAATTTCTTCTTTTATTCAGTGTTTCAGGTTTAAAACCCGTCGTTGATGGCATCACAGGTTTTGATAATTCTAAAGCGCCTAAATTAGTCGGAAAAGTAGTAAATTCTTTTTGGTTTGATTTAATAGGAATTTTCTTAAATGTGATGGGTGTAGTTTTAGCAATAGCCCTTGCTTTTGTTATTATAAAAGGCATTGGGGCGGTTTTTAAAAACGCCGAACTCAAAAAACAAAATAGAGTTGTTTTTAAAGATGAGATTGATGTTTATGAAACTTGCGGTATTGAAAAGATTAAAAAACAACGTTCGAAACGCAGTATTTTTACCGATAAACGCGGTAAAATTAGAAAGGCTTATAAGAAAAAAGTGCTTAAAAACAAGGGTGAAATAATTGGTAGTGATGACAAGTTAAAATTACAATATTTGACAGCGAAAGAGTGTTGTGATAAACTATCGGCACCTGTTTTAAAGGAACTTTATGAAAAGGCGAAATATAGTGAAAAAGAAATAACAAGCGAAGATTTAAAACTTTTGTAAAAAAACTGCTTCCTCTTTGAGAGGAAGCAGTTTTTGTTGTATTTGGTTTTTACTTCACTGGTTGTGGTAATACAGGATTTCCGGTTGCAGGAATAGAGGAAACGTATTTGCCGTTAGTGTAAACTAATGCGTTGCTTGAAGTGTTCCAACAGTCTATTGCTGTAACCACAACAGCGTAATTTTTAAGGCAATTTAAATTTGTAAATGTGTATGAATAGAGCTGCGAAGGTATTCCTTCATCGTTGGGATAAAATACTTGTTTTGAAGAGATTTCTACATGGTCAATTATTTCATATACTCCCGAAGAATTAGGGGCGAGTAACTCTACTTGGTAATATAAAGGAGGACCGGCTTCGCCTGATTTACAAGCATCAAAAGAGACGTTTAAGTGTATCTTATCAATTACTTTTAACATTAAAACATCGCTTTTTTCAAACATACATTTTTTGGCGGTTGTTTTTCTTGCGTTTGTGTAAACGTTGCGTTTGTTTGGACCTACAACCCAAGTGGTTTTAAGGGTTGTTGTGTTAAACGTATCAACTCTTGTGATAGTTACATTTTCGTTTTTATCAACCTGAACATATAACGCTTGTCCAAAGTTGTAAATATTACCTAAATATAAGAAAGGATTTTCGTTAAAACGGTTATAACCATCTACGCGGTAGTAGTTTTGTCCGCCGCAATGTACACTTGTGAAGCCTTTATCTTGTGAAATAGAGTCTTCTCTTGCAAAGGAGTTATGTATATGGGCTGTAAAGCAAACAACTTGTGGAAAGTTTTTAAGAATATTATCAATAACTCCTATATTTGCTACGTGAACCAATACGAAAATAGGTTTATTAGGGTCTGCTTTGGTTTCGGCTTCTAACTGACTTTTAAACCAATTTAAAGCCGAAGAAGCGGGTGCACCGCCTGTTCCTGTAGTACCGTCCCAATCCAAACTAAAGAAGCTATATCCTTTAATCTTTTTCCAACGAACGCCTTTATCTCTAATATCTTGGGGCTCTAAACCGTCTTTATAATAATTTTCGCCAAATGTGGTTTTGTATACGTTTTGCGCATTTTCTGTTGAACCGGATTGCGGAACATCGTGTGTGGGTCCTAAAGTATAAATCATTTGTGAAGGAGTTGCATATTGTTCATAAATATTTTTAAACTTTTCGGCTTGGGTGTTTTTGAGTGAACTACCTGTTGAATCGGTTAAATCACCAACAAAAAGGTAAGCGTCGGGTTTAACCTTTGTGTTGCTCAAATTCTTCATAGCATTTGTGAATTTAGTTTCGGTGTTTCTATCACCTATATGAATGTCACTCATAGCACAAAATGTGAGTGCCATATTACTTTCACCAAGCGAAGTTAAGGTGTTGACCTTTTGTGTTGTAGTTTGACTACCAGAAGAGCTTGTACTTGACTGCGAAGATGAGGAAGTATCAGAACTAACTGAACTTGTAGTTGTTTGTGATGAGTTTTTGTTTGCAGTTGGTTTTGATTCTTTTTTGGAACAGCCAACGCAAATTGACATCATTAAAACAACAACTAAAAATAAACTAAGTATTCGTTTTTCCATAATAATATCTCCTTTATAATTTTATCACAACAAAAATTTTTTCAATAGAGAACAAGGTTAAAATTTTCTTATTTCAAGCGAAGAATCATCTTGACCTTTTTCAATTTTACGAATGACAATGTAGTAACTGTAGTTATCATTAACTTTTATTAAAACGCGGTCACCGATCTTTTTGCCCATAATGGCTTTACCCATTGGGGATTCTTTACTGATTATTCGGTTTCGCGAATCTTGGCGAAGTGTTGTAACAATACGCACCTGTTCTTCACAGTCGTCTTCTTCAACATAATATGTTACAGTATCAAATAAACCAATTTCATCTGATTTACTGTTGGTATCGATAATAACGGCGGTTTTAATCATATTGCGAAGATATCTTATACGGCTTTCGTTTTTACCTCTTTCACGTTTTGCGGCGTGGTATTCGGCATTTTCGGATAAATCACCAAAACTGCGGGTGAATTTAACCTCTTCTAAAATTTGAGGTCTTACAACACCGATACGGTATTCTAATTCTTCTTTCATTTTATCAATATCAACTTGTGTTAGTTCATCAAACATAATATCACCGATATTATTGTATCAAAAATAAACTTTTTCTTCAAGCGGTATTGATAACTTTTTAAAAATAAGGTATAGTATATAAAAGAGGTGTTGATATGAATAAAGTTTACAACTCGTTTTCCGAACTTGTAGGCAATACGCCTATAATTAAACTTTGTAATTTAAAAAATATATTGGGGCTAAATGCTCAAATTTACGCTAAATTAGAGTTTTTTAACCCTTGCGGAAGTGTTAAGGATAGAATTGCTTTAAAAATGATTGAAGATGCTGAAAAAAGCGGTACTTTAAAGCAAGGAGGCACTGTTATAGAGCCGACTTCCGGAAATACAGGTATTGGTCTTGCGGCAGTATGTACTACAAAGGGGTATAAAGCAATTATTGTTATGCCGGAAACCATGTCGGTAGAAAGGCAAAAACTTATTAAGGCGTATGGCGCCGAAATAGTACTAACCGAAGGCGCAAAGGGAATGAGCGGTGCTATAGAAAAGGCGGAAGAATTAAACAAACAAATTGATGGCAGTATAATTGCGGGGCAGTTCGAAAACCCCTCAAACCCTAAAACCCATTTTGAAACAACGGGCCCTGAAATTTATGAGGCGTTAAACGGTAAAATTGATTGTTTTGTTGCAGGTGTAGGCTCGGGCGGAACGTTAAGCGGTACGGGCGAATTTTTAAAGCAAAAGAACGAAAATATTAAAGTTGTTGCTGTAGAGCCTGAAAAGTCACCTGTGCTATCAAAGGGGATAAGTGGCGCTCACGGAATACAGGGGATTGGCGCGGGTTTTATACCGCAAAATCTTAATACAAAAATTTATGATGAAGTGATAGTAGTAAGTGATGAAGAGGCTATGGAATTTGCAAGAATGCTTTGCAAAGCTGAGGGTCTTTGCGTTGGGATTTCTTCGGGAGCGGCGTTGTGTGCGGCTGTGAAAATAGCTAAACGCAAAGAGTTTTTAGGGAAAAATATTGTTATCGTTTTACCTGATTCAGGCAACCGCTATTTATCAACTAAACTTTTTGAATAATAAATAAAAACAAAAAAGACACAAACTGTTTTTGGTTTGTGTCTTTTTTTGTTTTAGAAGGTTTACAAAAATCCAAAAAATCTCTTTATATTTGTAGTATCAAAATAATTTTTTTAATGGGAAGGAGGTAAAAGGTGACCTATTTTGATACTGAAAATATTTTGGAGGAATGTTTATGATTTACGTAAAAATAAACGAAAACGGAACAATAAATGCTTTTGAAACTACGGTTTCTGACAGCATAAAATACGAAACTGTTAAATTTGAATTCCCGCAAAAATGGCAAGGATATAGCAAAACCGCTGTTTTTAGAAATAAAGATATTATTTTAAACATAGTTTTAGATGAAACTAATAGTTTGTGTATAAGTGAAGATGAGTGTTATATTCCTTATGAAGTGTTGAAATCACCATTTTTTACAGTATCGGTGTTTGGTCTTTTGGGTGACAGTAGAGTCACTACTGCGGAAGCGGAAATCAAGGTGATTCCAAGTGGATACGGCGAAGGAAGTGAACCGGCGGAACCTACGCCAAATGAGTTTGAACAGCTTATTAATATAGCGAGTGAGGCAAAGCAAATAGCTCAATCTGTACGTGATGATGCAGATAATGGTTTGTTTACGCCAGACGGTATTGAATGTGACCAAACTTATAATCCAAAGAGTGAAAACGCACAGTCGGGTAAGGCTGTAGCACAAGCGGTAAGTGACAAAATCACAAGTGAAAGCGCTGAAGAATTGACCGAAATCATACCTGTTATTGCGGACACTTTAAATGGCTTATCAAACCCAAAAGCAGGGCAAGTATTAACTATTGGGGAAGTTGATGAAAACGGTAATGTTACTCGTTGGGATAATGTAAATTATGTACCATCGAGCGGTAACAGTGGTAGTAGCGGTGGTGGTATTGTAACCGAAGAGGTTGAAGTCACCCAAGCCGTTTTAGATAGTTTTGGCGAAGGTAGTACGAGCACAAGTAATGTAATATGGGCTCCTTTTATTTTGGATGAAGCAACACACGGTCACAAAAATTATAAAAATAAAAATATCACTTCTATTAAACTGAAAGCACATCAAGTGGGAACCTTATCTATAGGAAGAATTAAAACAGTTAATTACGCCAACGGTGGTGAGTTTGACGAAGATAATATAGTAGAAAGAATAGTGCTTCAAATAGACTCATTAGGAGAGCAAACATTAGATTTACCAACACCATTGTTGGTCTTAGATGATGAAGATTTATTTATTGGACATAGTTCGGATACGGCGCAAATTTATTATGGAAGTACCACCGCAAAAGATAAAGGTTTCTTTTATAAAAAAGCAAATGCAAATACATTTACTGACCAACCTAAGGCACTTAACGTTATTATTTATGCTACAGTTAAGGTTCAAAATCAAATTCAAGGTGGAACAGGTAGTGCTTCTATTGTTAGCATCTATAACGGAAAAAGACTTTCAATTTTAGGTGACTCTATAAGTACATTCCAAGGATACATACCCGAAGTTAATGATAGCTGGTATCCGTCACAGTCTATTACAAATGTTGAAAACACTTGGTGGAAACGTACTTTAAATAAATTAGGAATGACATTGGATACAAACGACTCTTGGAGCGGAGCTTGTGTCAGTTATGTAAGAAATAGTAAAACTCCCGCCTTTGCTGACAGCAGGTGTACTAATTTAGGCAATCCCGATGTAATTATTATTTGGGCGGGTATAAACGACTTTGTTTATTCAAGTTCTTCTTCAGGAACACAATTAGGTGATTATGATGGTACTACTGAAATACCGGATGGGACAAACTTGGATTTTTGTAAAGCGTATGCGATTATGCTTAATAAAATACTAACTGCATATCCGAGTGCTGAAGTTTGGGTTTGTACTTTACCAACAACCGATTTTGCCTATGTTGGAACAAGTAGTATATTCCCAAAGAAAAATAAAAACGGAAATACAGTTTTAGATTATAACAAAGCCATTAAGAAAATTGCGGATGCTTTTTCGGTTAATGTTATCGAATTGGATAAATGCGGAATAACTTGGCAAAACCTTACTAATTTTACTAATGATAAATTGCATCCAAATGTTGAAGGTCATTTGAAAATTTCAAATAAAGTTATTCAAACATTAGACCCGCATATTAGAGATAGAGAATAGAAAGGGGAATGATAATGGCTAATATTGAAACACTAAAAAGAGGTAATATACAAATTGCTCCGCGAACCGTTGCAAAAGCAGTAACTATGCAAGATGGAGAAACACTTGAAACAAAAATTAAAAAGAAAGCGGATAAAGCACACACTCTTGAGGGATATGGTATAACTGATGGTGTAAAAGTCGATGATGTGTATGAAATAATTAACGGTAGTGTTGGTGATAAGCAAGACACATTAGTTTCAGGTAAAAATATTAAAACTATTAATGGCGAAAGTGTTTTAGGTCAAGGGGATATTGTTATATCATCACCAACAATAAAAATTGACCAAACTTATAACCCAGAAAGTGTTAATGCACAAAGTGGTAAAGCTGTGGCAGAGGCAATAGCAAATAAACAAGGAAAATCAAACAGTTATGAACTTATTATGAAAATAATAGTAGGATATTCTATTTTGTCGACTAAGCCTAATGATTGGGACTCTAATTTTACCGCTTATTACAAAAATACAGGAACTTCAAAAGAGCCTATATATACTGCTCTTACCGAGTTTGAAGAATGGGAAAATGGAAAATATTTTGAATATATAGCGCAAGATTCTAAATTGAATTTAGTATCAGATAATGATGGCAATCCGTTTGAACTTTCCGGGGTGATTATTGTTGCTAATTTTAATGCGGCTACTACAGCACGTAGCCTAAAATTCGACTTTAGGAGTAATACATATTCTTCGGCTGCAGCTTATAAAGTGTTAGAGGTTAATATTGCAAATGGACTACAAACGACAAACGGGTGGTATGAAGCTTGTTTTGAATCTATTAACGAGGGTGTATGGAAAGGTAACCAAAATTTAAATTATAATATAACACCTTGCATAGCGAGATTTATACCAAGTAGCGGTCCTTGCCGCAGAATACGTTTCGATTGTGAAATTCCTGCTGGTTCTACAATTACTATTTATGGGGTGAGAGCATAATGAAAATAACGGAAATGATTGAAATTGACGGTAAATTTTATCCTCATATAAGGGAAATGACTGCTGAAGAAAAAGAATTGGAAAATTTGGTTGAGAGTATTCCTTATGAGCAACGAGTTGTAAACCGAATAAGAGAGGTTTATTCGGTCGATGATGAACTCGCTATATTAAGACAAAGAGATACAAAACCCGAAGAATTTGAGGAATATAATTCTTTTGTAGAAAGTATAAAAGCCCAAGAAAAAAGCAAATAAATGATAAAAAAGAAAGAATGTAGCCATTTTGACTACATTCTTTTTGATATTTTGATATTTTGTTAACAAAATGTACAAATATTTGATTGACATTACAAAGTGTCGGTGATATTATATATTATGTATAATTATATAATATGTTGTGGTATTTTATTTTATTAAGAAAAAGTTATTATAAAAAGTATGTTTTAAGGGGTAATACATAGTATGTACGCAAAATACATAAAGCATCCGCTTGATTTTTTTCTTTCGCTTTGCGCAGTAATTGTTTTGTCGCCGTTGTTAGTATTATTAACGGTACTCGGTGCAGTAATGATGAAAGGCAATCCTTTTTTCACACAATTGCGTCCCGGTAAAGATGAAAAAATTTTTAAACTTATAAAGTTTCGTACAATGACTTGTGAAAAAGACAAAAATGGCAAACTTTTACCGGATGACAAAAGGCTTACAAAATACGGTAAATTTTTGCGTTCGACTTCGCTTGATGAACTTCCTGAATTGTTTAATATACTTAAAGGCGATATGTCGATAGTAGGCCCAAGACCATTACTTGTTAGAGATATGGTTTTTATGACAGATGTTCAAAGACTTCGTCATACAGTTCGCCCCGGTCTTTCCGGACTTGCGCAAATAAACGGGCGTAATGACATTGATTGGGAAAATAAATTATCATATGATTTAGATTACATAGAAAACATCACATTTTTTGGTGATGTAAAGATAATTTTTGAAACGGTGTTTAAGGTTTTCAAACGCGAGGGCATTTCTGAAGAGGGAATGGAAACGGCTTTGGATTTTGGGGATTATTTATTGCAAAACGGAAAAGTAACTGAGAAAGAGTATGAAGAATTTCAAAAAAATGCGAAAGAGCTTATAGGTGTTAGATAGTATGAGTGATTTTAATTTTTCGGTTTCAATGTGCACTTATAAAAAAGATAACAGCGAATGGTTAGAATGTGCCATTGAAAGTATTTTAAATCAAACTTTAAAACCAAATGAGGTTGTTTTGGTTGTCGATGGTCCTGTGACTGTTGAACTTGATGAGATTATTAATTTTTATTCCAATAATCCGATATTTAAGATTATTAGATTGGAAGAAAATAAAGGCCACGGTGAAGCTCGAAGAATAGGGCTTGAAAACTGTACCAACGAATTTGTTGCTATTATGGATGCGGATGATATTTCATTACCTAACAGATTTGAAGAACAAATTAATTGTTTCAAAGCGGATGGTGAAATTGATATTGTTGGTGGCAATATTACTGAATTTGTAGGTGATCCTTCAAATGTAATAGGTAAGAGAATAGTGCCGAATTGTGACAGTGAAATTAAAGAATATTTAAAATATCGCTGTCCTATGAACCTTGTAACAGTAATGTTTAAAAAGTCTTCTGTTGAAAAAGCGGGTGGATTTATTGATTGGTACTGCGAAGAGGATTACTATTTGTGGATTAGAATGTATCTTTTAGGCATGAAGTTTGCAAATACATCTGAAATATTGGTTAATGTGCGTGTTGGTTCCGATATGTATAACCGCCGCGGCGGAATTAAATACTTTAAAAGCGAAGCCAAACTTCAAAAATATATGCTCGATAAAAAGATTATAGGTTTTGGCACTTACCTTTCAAATGTTTCAAAAAGATTAGTAGTACAGGTGTTATTAATAAATAAATTTAGAGGCTTTGTTTTTAAAAAATTTGCAAGGGAGAAGTAAAATGTCTGAAAAGAAGTATAAAATCGGATATACTACCGGCGTTTATGATATGTTCCATATCGGTCATTTAAATATTTTGAAACGCGCTAAAGAACAATGTGAATATCTTATTGTTGGTGTTACTTCGGATGAGCTTTGCAATAGTAGAAAAGGCAAGTTGCCGATTATTCCTCAAAATGAAAGAATGGAAATAGTTTCCGCAATTAAGTATGTCGATAAGGTTGTAGTTCAATCGGATATGGATAAGGTTGAGGCAGTAAAGAAATACGATGTAGATGCGGTTTTTGTAGGCAGCGATTGGAAAGGCACACCTTCTTGGGAAAATTATGAAAAAGAGTTTTCGCAGTATGGTTGCTCGGTGGTTTACCTTGACCATACCGATGGTATTTCTTCAACTATTTTAAGGGAAAGAATGAATAAGTAATGATTTTTACATTTAGTAAATGGGAAGAATTTTGTAAAAATTTAAGTGATAAGTCCATTTATAGCATTTGTGCTTGTGATGTTGGAAAAGAAAAGTATTTGGTGCTTAAACACGATGTTGAAACAAATGTCCAAAACGCTTTGAAGATGGCGGTTATAGAAAACAAATATGGGCATAAAGGTTCGTATTATGTTCAAGCGTATTTGTTAAAAGAAACTAAAAACATTGAAATGTTAAAGGAAATACAAGCTTTGGGGCACGAAGTTTCTTATCATTATGATGTTTTAGATAGTTGCAAGGGCGATGTAGAAAAAGCGGATATAGAATTTTTCGAAAATAAAAGAATGTTTGAAGAAAACGGTTTTAAAATTAAAACAGTTTGTCAACACGGAAATCCAATCGTTGAGAGGGTAGGTTATACCTCTAATCGCGATTTCTTTAGAAATGAAAAGATAAGAAATAAATATTCTGAAATTTCGGATATAATGGTTAATTTTAAAGAAATGTACAATACCGAATACACTTACTATTCGGATGCGGGAAGAAAATTTAAAATGATTTTTGACCCAATAAACAATGATGTTGTAAATAGTGATGATAAAAATATTGTATATAGCGATTTAAACAGTTTATTAGATGGGATTGCTGGAAACTCAATTATTAGTACTCATCCTCATAGATGGATGAATTCAGCATTTAAGTATGTAATAAAAACTGTAATTTTTAAAGTTATAAAGTTTGTTGCTAAAATTTTAGTAAAAATACCTTTATTTAAAAAGATAATGAGTAGATATTTTTATCTCGCTAAAAAGATATAGGTAGTGTGAAAATGGAAAATCAAGCGGTTAGAAATGTTCAAGAAAAAATACTTGAAACTATGAAATATATCGACAAACTATGTCGCGAAAATAATATAGAATATTACATAATGGGCGGTACTGCTTTAGGTGCTGTAAGACATGGTGGCTTTATCCCGTGGGATGACGACCTTGATATTTTTATGACTCCAAACGAGTACCAAAAATTTAAAGCGGTTTTTGAAAAAGAAAATAGCGAAAAGTTTGTTTTACAAGAATGGCGAACCACACCAAAGTATCTTGAATATGCAAAAGTTAGAATGAACGGCACAACTTTTATTGAAGAAAGTTTAAAAGACCGCAAGGATATGCACCACGGAATTTATGTTGATATTATGATATTGCATAAAGTGACTGACAGTAAATTTATTCAAAAATTGGTGTACTATGAATCAAAGTTTGTAACCCTTTATGCCTTATCACAACGCGGTTGGAAACCAAAGACAAAATCACAGGCAATTATATTTAATTCTTTAAAAATACTGCCTTGCAAACTTTTGGCAAAACTGTGCTATAAAAGAATTTACAAATACGATGATTTAAAAGAAAATTTTAAATATTGTTATTGGATAACACCGGCAAAGTTTAGAAACGGTATTTTTGATAAAGAATTTTTTGAAAGCCCTGTTGAGGTACCTTTTGAGGATACAACACTTTATGGCAGTGAGAAAATTAAAGAATATTTAGAGTATCGTTACGGCGATTATATGAAATTGCCATCTAAAGAACAACAACAAGCCGCAGTTCATGCATATATATTTGATACTGAAAAAAATTACACCGAATATTTGAGGTAAATAATGAAGTTAGAAGTTTTAGTTACTACAATGCATCAAAAGGATATTTCAAAATATAGTGAAATGAATTTGCAAACCGATGCTGTTATTGCAAATCAAGCAGATAGTTGTAGATTTGAAAAAACTGAAATAGATGGAAAGCGTTTAAGATTTGTAACAACAGATACACGAGGGGCGAGTGTTAATCGAAATATTGCAATAACATTTTCTACAGCGGATATAATAGTTTTTGCCGATGATGACCAACAATTTGTTGATGGTTATGAGGAACTAATTGTTAATGAATTTAAAAATAATCCGAGTGCTGATGCGATAAAATTTTATTGCGAAAGTACTAATAAAGAGCGTCCTATGGCATTTAAAAAACCAAGCTCATTTTGTAAAGCAAATAAAAGAAATCTTATGTCAGCAGGGGTTCCCGGTTTTGCAATTAAAAGGGAGTTTTTAATTAAAAACAATATATTGTTTGATGTAAGTATGGGTCCTGGTAAAGAAATTTATTGCGGAGAGGATTCGGTTTTCTTAAAAGATATAATCAAGAACAAAGCCAATA
>JAZNCS010000039.1:0-27330 GCA_045587685.1 Acutalibacteraceae bacterium | reverse complement strand
CGAGTCCCTGAAGGTGTACCATTTTTATGGCCCGTTGGTCAAGTGGCCTAAGACTCCGGCCTCTCACGCCGGCAACATGGGTTCGAATCCCGTACGGGTCACCATTTAAGTTCTTTAGCAGAAATGCTTTAGATATATAACGTATGCGTTAAACGCGCATCACCAGTCGGTGTCTATAACATTGAGGTCCCACCCGTTCCCATCCCGAACACGGTAGTTAAGCTCAACTGTGCCGAAGATACTTGGCGGGAAGCTGCCCGGGAAAATAGGTAGATGCCAACACTTAAGAGATGTAACTTCGGTTACGTCTCTTTTTTTATTTGTATTGTTGAAAAATAATGTTTGTAATAGTATAATAGGTATAAAGGAAGTGAAATAATGGCTGAAAAAACTATTGCCGCTATTGCTACGCCACTCGGCGAAGGCTCTGTCGGTGTTATAAGAATTTCGGGTGAAAATGCGATTGCTGTTGCGGATAAAGTGTTTTCATCTTTTTCGGGTAAAAAGCTTTGCGAACTAAAAGGTTACACAGCGGCTTACGGTGAAATTAAAGAAGGCGATAAGGTTTTAGATGATGCTGTAGCACTCCTTTTTAGAGAGCCTAAAAGTTACACGGGTGAAGATGTTGTAGAAATATCTATTCACGGCGGAAGAATTATGCTTAAAAATGTTTTGCGTGTAATATTGCAAAACGGCGCTGTTATGGCTGAAGCGGGCGAATTTACAAAACGCGCCTTTTTAAACGGCAAGTTAGATTTGACTAAAGCGGAAAGTATAATGGGGCTCATTAGCGCAAGAAACGAGTCGGAACTCAGGCTTTCACGTGCGGCACATTTGGGTAAGGTTTCTGAAAAAATCGAAAAAATAGAGGCAGATTTAGTTTCAGCCGATGCTTCAATTGCGGCTTATTCGGATTATCCTGACGAAGATATTGAAGATTTAAGTAGCGAAAATTTCCTTAAAATGCTAAATGGTGCAAAAGTTGAAATTGAAAATATGCTCAAAACTTACGATGCGGGAAGAATTTTGCGCGAGGGTATTGAAACTGTAATAGTCGGCAAACCAAATGTCGGCAAGTCAACGCTTATGAATATGTTAAGCGGCGCGCAAAGGTCTATTGTTACTGATGTTGCGGGTACTACGCGCGATGTTATTGAAGATACTGTTGCGGTTGGCGATATAATGCTTCGTTTGGCTGATACTGCGGGAATACACAGTACTGACGATACTGTTGAAATTATCGGTGTTGAACGCGCGAAAGAGAGAATTGGAACGGCGGAACTTGTTCTTGCGGTTTTTGATTGCACTTCACCGCTTGATAACGATGATTTAAGTTTATTAAAGGATATTAAGGATAAAAACACAATTATTATTATTAATAAGACCGATTTAGAAAATAAAATTGATATTTCGGCTTTCGAAGGTATGAGTATTGTTGAAATATCGGCAAAAAATAATTTAGGTTATGAAAAATTGTGCGAAGAAATTATGCGACTTTCGGGTGTGGCAAATTTAAGTCCCGACAGTGCAATTTTAATAGGCGAGAGACAACGCGCTTGTGCTGAAAGGGCGCTTGATGGCGTTAATGAAGCAATAAACGCATTACAAACCGGATGTACAATGGATGCGGTAGGCGTTTGTGTGGATGATGCTATTGCCGCCTTGTTTGAATTAACAGGTAAAAGGGTAACTAACGAAGTAACAAACGAGATATTTCGAAAGTTTTGTGTGGGTAAATAAAACAAAAAACCGACTGAATTTCAGTCGGTTTTTTAATCTTTATAAAAGCAATCTTCTTTCCATTTTTGCGGGTTTGTATCGATGTAATTATAAATTTTTAAATAATCATTTTCACCCCGTATTATATGGTCGTGGAATGAACGTTGGAAAATGTTATAACCTACATCGTTATTAATAAATCTTTTTAAAGTGGAAATGGAATGTGAAATAATATTGTTTGTAGGGGACGACGCCTTCGACGTCCCGTTTTGTATTGATAAAATCAAATGTATATGATTTGGCATAATGACATATTTGTTAACTGATAAATTTGGAATGTTATTTGTAGATAAAATATGTTTTTCTACAATATTTCCTATTGCGGTTAATTTTATTTTTGGTACGTCGAAGGCGCCGTCCCCTACAATATCACATAAAATTTTTTGCTTATTATGTGTGCATATTGTTATAAAATAATACCCGTTTTGGCTGTAATTAAAATTTTTGAGTCTGGTAGGTTTACGTTTTGGTAAATTCATATTATTTAATTTTTATCGTTGATAAATTCCATAATGTCATTTACTTGGCAGTTTAATGCTGAACAAAGTTTATCAATAGTTTTTGTTTCAATATTTTCATTCGCTTTTAAACGGCGTATAGTTTTGCTGTCGATATCTGCTTTTTCACGTAAATAATATGTTGAAATACCTTTCTTTTTCATTGTATCCCAAAGCTTATCATAAATAATCATAATAATCACCTCTTGACACTGATTATTATGGGGGTTATAATCTTAAATATTAAGGGGATATAATCCTCATATGTGAGGTGATTTTATGATTTGCACATTTATAGGTCACAGAGATACGCCAAAATGTGTTCAGCCTATTTTAAGGGAAGTATTAGTAGAACTTATTACGAAAAAAGGTGTTAATGAGTTTTATATTGGTACACACGGGAATTTTGATTATATTGTTCTTACGACTTTAAAGGAACTAAAAAAAGAATTTCTACATATAAATTATACGAATGTTTTAGCGTATATAATAGGGGAAAAGGAAGATTTTCAAAAATATGAAAATACGGTATTTCCCGATGTGTTAGAAAATACACCGCCAAGGTTTGCTATAATTAAGCGTAACAAATGGATGATAGAAAAAAGTGATTATGTTGTTTGTTATGTGCAGCAAACTTTAACAAATGCGGGTGAGTTTTTAAATTTTGCAAAGAAAAAAGGAAAAATAATTATAAATTTAGCAAAAATCCAAGTGTAAAGCCACTTGGATTTTTTAATAAAATATGAAGAAATTATTAATAGTCAGAGAAAGTCAAAGAATTTTTCAAAAAACTCTTGACAAATGGTAAAACATGCTATAAAATAGAAAATGTCAAGAAAGTCAGGAAAAGTCAAACGCTAATTTTGTTTTGACGTAATAATTCCAAAAAATAGTATGGAGGATTGATTTCGTGGCGGAAGATATTAAGAAGAGCGAAGAAAAAAAGACTGAAAAAAAGAAGAATAAAAAAGATTTAGAAATTGAAACTTTAAAGCAAGAACTTGAAAGCAAAAATGATATTTTGTTAAGAACTGCGGCTGAGTTTGATAACTATAAAAAAAGAACTGAAAGAGAAAAACTTTCGGTTGCGGAATACGCAAAAGCAGGACTTATAAAAAATTTATTGCCTATACTTGATAATATGGACAGATCGGCTGCTTGTGATAAGCAAAGCCCTGAATATATTAAAGGTATAGAAATGATTATTAAGCAATTTGAAGCTTTATCCGGTAATTTGGGTATAGTGGAAATTGCAAAAGTTGGGGATACCTTTAACCCTGAACTTCACGAAGCAGTAATGCACATTGAAGATGAAACTTTAGGCGAGAATGTTATTGCCGAAGTTTTACAAAAAGGCTATAAAATAGGTGATACGGTAATTCGTGCGGCTATGGTCAAAGTTGCAAATTAAAATTATTTATTATATTTAAGGAGATTTTTAAAATGGGAAAAATTATTGGTATTGACTTAGGTACAACTAACTCTTGTGTTGCAGTTATGGAAGGCGGCGAACCCGTTGTTATAACAAATGCTGAAGGCGGTAGAACAACTCCTTCTGTAGTGGCTTTTTCTAAAACAGGTGAAAGAATGGTAGGTCAGGTTGCAAAGCGCCAAGCTATTACAAACCCTGACAGAACTATCAGTTCTATCAAGCGTGATATGGGTACTGCAAACACTGTTGAAATCGACGGTAAAAAATACACACCACAAGAAATTTCAGCAATCATTTTACAAAAATTAAAGGCTGATGCTGAGGCTTATCTTGGCACAACCGTTACTGAAGCAGTTATCACTGTTCCGGCTTACTTTACCGATGCTCAACGTCAAGCAACAAAGGACGCAGGTAAAATTGCAGGTCTTGAAGTAAAGCGTATTATCAACGAACCAACTGCTGCTGCTTTGGCTTATAGTATTGATAAGGAAGATGACCAAAAGGTTATGGTTTATGACCTTGGCGGCGGTACATTTGACGTTTCGATTATCGAAATGGGCGATGGCGTTCAAGAAGTTCTCGCTACTGCAGGTAATAACAAACTCGGTGGTGACGACTTTGATAAGCGCGTTATGGATTATATCGTTGCAACTTTCAAAGCTGAACAAGGTATTGACCTTTCAAACGATAAAATGGCTATGCAACGTGTAAAAGAAGCAGCTGAAAAGGCTAAAATTGACCTTTCGGGTATGACTAGCACAGACATCAACTTGCCATTTATTACTGCTGACTCAACAGGTCCTAAGCACTTCGAAACAAGTTTAACACGTGCTAAATTTAACGAACTTACTGCTGATCTTGTTGAAGCTACAATGGCTCCTGTAAGACAGGCTATTGCTGACTCGGGTCTTGAAAAGAGTGAAATTAACAAGGTTCTTATGGTTGGTGGTTCTTCAAGAATTCCGGCTGTTCAAGAAGCAGTTAAAAACTTTATGGGTAAAGAACCATTTAAGGGTATCAACCCTGATGAATGTGTAGCACTCGGTGCTTCATTACAAGCAGGTGTATTAGGCGGCGATGTTAAGGGCTTATTACTTCTTGACGTTACACCACTTTCACTTGGTATTGAAACAATGGGCGGTGTTTCAACAAAGGTTATTGATAGAAACACAACAATCCCTGCAAAGAAGAGCCAAATCTTCTCAACTGCTGCTGATGGCCAAACCTCAGTTGAAGTTCACGTTTTACAAGGTGAACGCGAATTTGCAAAAGATAATAAAACTTTAGGTGTATTCCACCTCGATGGTATTGCTTCTGCACCTCGTGGTGTTCCACAAATCGAAGTTACTTTCGATATTGACGCTAACGGTATTGTTCACGTTTCAGCAAAAGATTTAGGTACAGGTAAAGAAAACAATATCACAATTACTTCTAATACAAATATGTCTAAGGAAGATATTGAAAATGCTGTTAAAGAAGCTGAACAATATGCAGCAGAGGATAAAAAGCGCCGTGAAGCAGTTGATGTTCGCAACAACGCTGACCAAATGATTTATCAAACCGAAAAGACTATTACTGATTTGGGCGATAAGATTACCGAAGAAGAAAAAGGTAAGATTGAAACTGCTAAAGAAGCACTTAAGGAAGCATTAAAGGGCGAAGATATTGATGCTATTAAAGCAAAACAAGAAGAGTTGCAAAAAGAAATTTTTGCAGTAAGCGAAAAGCTTTATAAAGCTGCTAATCCTCAAGGTGCTGAAGGTGCGCCAAATTCTGATGCACAAGCAGACCCTAATGTTTACGAAGCTGATTATACAGACGTTGACGATAACAAATAATATTTAATGTAGAACGGGCGGGTGTATGTATCCGCCCCTACATAATATTTTGTAGGAGAAATTGTTTTGGCTGATAAGAGAGATTATTACGAAGTCTTAGGTGTGGATAAATCCGCATCGGAGGATGAACTTAAAAAAGCATATAGAAAAGCGGCTAAAAAGTATCACCCTGACCTTAATCCCGGCGATGAAGTTGCCGAAAAAAACTTTAAAGAAGTTAATGAGGCTTATGAAGTTTTGTCGGATAAAGAAAAACGCGCTCGTTATGACCAATTTGGTCACGCGGGTGTTGACCCTAACTTTGGTGCAGGTGGCGGATACGGCGGCGGTTTTGGTGGCTTTAGCGGTTTTGATGGTGACTTTGGCGATATAGGAGACATTTTCAGTTCGTTTTTTGGCGGAGGTTTTGGCGGTGGAAGAAGGTCAAATCCTAATGCGCCAAGAAAAGGTAACGATACAGCTGCTAGTGTAACTATTTCTTTTGAAGAGGCGGCAAAGGGCTGCAAAAAAACTGTTAAGGTTACTAAAATTGAAAATTGTTCAGAATGTGGCGGAAGCGGTGCTGAAAAGGGCAGTGAGGCAAAAACGTGTCCTGTTTGTCACGGTACCGGCCAAGTAACAACCGCACAGCGTACACCTTTTGGTGTAATGCAAACCCAAAGTGTTTGTAACCACTGTCACGGTAGCGGTAAGATTATTGATAAACCTTGTCGCACCTGTGCGGGTAAAGGCAGAATAAGACGTACTGTTGAACAAGAGGTTGAAATACCTGCAGGTATAGATGATGGTCAAATTATAAATCTTCGCGGCGGCGGAGATGCGGGAATTAACGGAGGTCCTAAAGGTGACCTTAGGGTTAATGTTAATGTTCGCCCACATCCGATTTTTGAACGCGATGGATTTGATGTTTATTGTGAAATACCGATCACATTTGCCCAAGCTGTTTTAGGCGCTGAAATAACCGTTCCTACCCTTGACGGAAAGGTTAAAATTAATATTCACGAGGGAACTCAACCGGGCGATGAATTCAAACTCAGAGGTAAGGGAATTCAGCGTTTACGTTATGCCGGTAAAGGCGACCAATATGTTAAAATAGTGGTAGAAGTTCCAAAAGATTTATCTAAAGCGCAAAAGGAAAAACTAAAAGAGTTTGAAGATATTATGGAAGATAAAAACTATAAAAAGCGCAAAAGTTTTTTAGAAAAGGTTAAAGATTTTTTTGATTAAAAATAAAAAGCATAGTACAAACGAAATTGTACTATGCTTTATTTTATTTTAAAACTTTTTCGATTTCTTTTGGATTACCTAAAACTAAAATATGTTCTTCGGGTGAAAATACATATTCTGCGCTCGAGAGTGGGAATACGGTGCCATCTTTTTTGTAAGCTATAATGTTTAGATTGTAGCGATTTCTAAAATCAAGTTCAACAATTGTTTTGCCAATCCATTTTTTCAAAGGCTCAATCTCGCAAATAGAAAAATTATCCGCAACGTTTATATAATCGAAGATATGCTCGGCGCATTCAACACCTGCAATTCTGCGGCAAATGTCACGCTCGGGATAAATTATTTTATCTGCTCCACTACGAAGCAAGAATTTTTCTTCAATTTGGCGGTTGGCGGTGCTATAAACTTTTTTAGCGCCCAATTCCTTGAGTAAATCTGTTATTTCAAGACAAGCTTGGAAATAATCTTCAATACAAACAAAGCAAACATCAAAATCTTCAACGCCAAGACTCTCAAGTACAGAGCGATTTGTGCAGTCGCAAATGCGGGCAGTCACTACAGATGAAGTGGTGTTTTCTACTTTTAAAGGATTTATGTCGGCTATCATAATTTCGCAAGGATTTTTGCTTAATTCTTCACAAAGGTGATTTCCGAGAGAGCCCATACCGATAATTAAAAATGATTTCATAGTAAAACTCCTTATAATTTAGCCCACTGTAATATTTTCGTTTGGATAAGAAATTGGGGCTTTGTGTTTTTTCTCGAATAATGCGGTAGCAAAGGAAACACTTCCGACACGGCCGCAAAACATTAGAAACATTAAAATAATTTGAGAGGGAATGCTTAAAGACGGGGTAATCCCAGCGGTAAGACCTACGGTGCTTATTGCTGAAAATGTTTCTATAAACGCATTTGAAAGAGTTATAGGTTCAATCGCACAAATTATAAATGCACCGCTTAAAGCTAATGAAAAATTGATAAAAGTAATTAATAACGCTTTGTTTAAAAATTCGTTTTTAATACTTTTTTGAAAGGCGGTGATATTTTCTCTGCCACGCACTGAAGAAAAAGCAAAAGCAAAAAACATAAAGAATGAAGTGGTTTTTATACCACCGGCTGTTGAGCCCGAGCTTCCGCCAATAAACATAAGAATAATGGTTAAAAGTTTTGAAGATTCCGAAAGCGATGCGATGTCAACCGTGTTAAAACCTGCAGTTCTTGGGGTTACGGCGCTAAAGAAACTATTGAGTATTTTTGTGCCAAAAGGCATTTCTTTAAAAAGGTTGTTGTTTTCTAAAATAAAAAACAAAACAGTGCCGATAACTAAAAGTCCAAGGCTTACGGTTATGACTATTTTACTGTGTAGATTTAGCTTTTTGAATTTGAAACGTTTAATAGTCAGGTCATCCCAAACTAAGAAACCTAAACCGCCAATAATTACCAAGGCTGAAATCACTAACACAACCAATGGATCATTGTTGAAGTTTGTTAGTGAATTGAATGGTGTAGGAGAACCTAAAAGATCAAATCCGGCGTTGCAAAATGCTGAAACGGAATGGAAAATTCCATAGTAAATACCTTTTATAATACCAAAAAGTTTAATAAAACGAATTGATAACAGTATTGCTCCAATGCCTTCGATAAAAACAGTTCCCCAAAAAATCTTTTTTACAAGAGCGGAAAAATTGTTTATTCGAGTTGTGTTGATACTTTCCGCCATAATTACTTTTTCACGAAGGCCGTGTTTTTTAATTATTAAGCGGTAAAAAACAGTGGCAATTGTCATATAGCCAAGACCACCAAGTTGGATTAATCCAAGTATTACTACCTGTCCAAAAAGCGACCAATAACTCACGGTGTTTTGCAAAATGAGACCTGTTACACAAGAGGCTGAGACAGATGTAAAAACGGCGGTGTTGAAAGAGGGGGATATTCCGCTTCTGGTTGCGATAGGCAACATCAATAACAACGTACCGAGTACAACGATAGAAAAATATCCAAGTGCTATAATTTGAATATGTGTAAGTCCTTTACGTTTCATTTTTACACCACGCTTTGTTTTGTATGTAGTATTAATAAGTATAATACAAAATGGCTATAATTTCAATAAAATAAAAAAACATTGTAATTTGTGTAATAAAGTGATAAAATATTCGTGTATATATTCATAATCTAAAAGTGAGAGATTTGTATGAAAATAATTATTAATGGATGCGGTAAAATAGGAAAAACAATCCTTTCAAGTTTAGTTGCCGAAGGACACGATGTTGTGGCTATTGATAATAACCCACAAGTCTTGTCAGAAATAACCAACATTTATGATGTGATGGGTGTTTGTGGCAACGGTACCGATAGTGATGTTTTATTGGAAGCCGGGGTAGAGGCAGCTGATTTATTGGTTTCTATGACAGGTTCGGATGAACTTAATATGTTAAGTTGCTATTTGGCTAAAAAACTTGGCGCGGTTAATAGTATTGCCCGTATTCGTAATCCTGAATACAACGATAATAGTCTCGCTTTTGTTAGGGAGCAAATGGATATATCTTTAACAATAAATCCCGAATTTTTGACATCGTTGGAATTGTTTAACCTTTTAAAGCTTCCATCTGTAGCAAAGGTTGAAACTTTTAGTGTTAGAAATTTTGAACTTGTTGAAATAAAACTTAAAGCTGATTCTTCTCTCGATGGAATGAAGATTATGGATATGAGAAATCGTTTTAAGTCAAAATTCTTGATTTCTGCTGTTGGTCGAGATGAAGAAGCATATATTCCAAGTGGTAATTTTACCCTTAAAAGCGGTGATAGAATTTGTATTAGCGCTACTTCTAATGAAATTATCCATCTTATGAAAGAATTAGGAATTCAGCAAAAGAGTGCCAAAAAGATTATGGTTTTTGGTGGTGGCAAGTTAGCTTATTATCTTGCAAAGCGATTAAGTGACGCTAATATGTCAGTTACAATTATTGAAAAGAATTCCGCTGTTTGTGAAGGCCTTTGTGAAGCGTTACCTAAATGTACGGTGGTGTGCGCTGACGGTACGGACCAAGAAGTGTTGCTTGAAGAGGGGCTTTTGTCGGTTGATGCATTTGTATCGCTTACAGGTATGGATGAACAAAATATCTTGATGTCGGCTTATGCTCAATCTAAAGGTGTTCCAAAGGTTATAACTAAGATTAATCGTGAAGCTTTGATTCCACTTGCGGAAAACTGGGGCCTTGATGCGATTATTTCGCCTAAAATTTCGGTTTCAAACGTTTTGGTAAGATATGCTCGTGCGCTTGAAAATTCGCAAGGAAGCAGTGTGGAAACACTTTATAAGCTTATGGACGATAAAGTCGAGGTTTTGGAATTTAGGGTTAAAGATGATTTTGAAAAATTTGATGTTCCGTTTAAGGAACTGGCGCTTAAGCCAAATACTCTTGTTGCGGGGATTATACGTGACCGCAAGACTATTATCCCAACAGGTGATGATATGTTTAAACCTGGCGATAAGGTTATTATTTTGGCGGCTAATCAGCGCATAAATAAGCTTTCGGATATTTTAGGGTGATTTTTTATGAATCGTAGAATAGTTTTTTATACGCTTGGTCAAATTTTGAAGCTTGAATCCGGATTAATGGTTTTACCGTTTTTATGTTCTGTTATATATGGTGAAAAATGTGCTTTGGCATTTGCTGTTACTATATTGTTTTCTTTGGGCTTTGGTTTTTTGCTTACATTAATTAATAAACCCTCCGATAAAACTTTTTTTGCAAAAGAGGGTTTTGTTATAGTAGCTCTCGCCTGGATACTTATGTCTTTGGTGGGTGCTCTACCCTTTGTTATAAGTGGCGCAATACCTAATTTTGTTGATGCTTTTTTTGAAACAGTTAGTGGTTTTACAACAACAGGTGCTACAATTTTAAGCGGTGAAGCGATAGAGTCAATGTCCAAGGGACTTTTGTTTTGGAGAAGTTTTACCCACTGGATTGGCGGTATGGGTATATTAGTGCTTGTAATGGCGATAGTGCCGACTGATTCGGGGCGTTCTATCCATATTATACGTGCTGAAATGCCGGGACCTATTGTTGGAAAACTTGTTCCAAAGTTGAAAACAACCGCTAAAATACTTTATTTAATTTATATTTCACTTACTGTTTTACAAGTTGTTTTGCTTTGTTTTGGTGGTATGAACTTGTTTGAATCTTTGGTTCATTCGTTTGGTACTGCGGGAACAGGCGGTTTTGGCGTTAGGGGCGATAGTATTGCTTCGTATAGTCCGTATATTCAATGGGTTATAACGATATTTATGCTTATTTTTGGCATAAACTTCAATATTTACTATCTTATAATAATTAAAAGAATTCGTTCGGCATTTAAAAGTGAAGAACTTTGGTGTTACATTGGTATTGTTATAGCAAGTATTTCACTTATAACCTATAACATCTATCATTTATTCGATAATTTTTGGGAATCGGTTAGGCAATCGGCTTTTCAGGTTGCATCGATTGTTTCTACAACAGGATATAGCACAACGGATTTTGATTTGTGGCCGGGACTTTCAAAAGGAATTTTGTTTATTTTGATGTTTATTGGCGCATGTGCAGGTTCTACCGCAGGTGGTCTTAAAGTTTCGAGAATAGTGCTTTTGTATAAGCGCGTATCATCTAAACTTAAGCAAATGATACATCCGCGCAGTACGCAGGCAGTAAGGTTTGAGGGTAAGAGTGTAGAAAACGAAACACTAAATGGTGTACTCGTATACTTTACAATTTACTTTTTCTGTTTTGCGGCAATACTTTTATTGTTGCTTTTTGAATCTAATATAGACTTTGAAACAAATGTTTCTGCTGTTGCAGCTTGTTTTAACAACGTTGGTCCTGGTCTTGCTAAAGTGGGTCCAAGCGGAAACTATGATTTTTATAATTTGTTTTCAAAGATAGTATTGTCAATTGCTATGCTGCTTGGCAGACTTGAAATTTATCCGTTAATACTTTTGTTTTCACGAGGTATTTGGACAAAGTCGAGAAAAAATAACGTATAAAAAAGCACCCATTTGGGTGCTTTTTTTATATAGTTTTCTTTGTAAGTTTGTTTATTAAGTTAAAGATAACAGCGAGTGCAATTCCAACTGCGATAGCAACAACCAAATCGAAAATAACGGTTAAAAGGAATGTAACAACTAAAACTAAAATTCCTCCAATTTTTTCGGTTTTAATCATTTTAACAAACTTTTTCCACTCGCTCATATTGTAGGCTACCATAAACAAAATAGCGGCGATAGTTGGCATTGGAATAAGTGAAGCTAAAGGCATTAAGAAGATTAGCACCAAAAGAAGAACAATAGCGTGAACCATACCTGCAACCGGTGTTCTTCCGCCGTTTTTAGCATTTGCAGCAGTTCGAGCAATAGCGCCTGTAGCGGGGATACCGCCAAACATAACCGAAACCATATTTCCGGCGCCTTGGGCTACAAGTTCGGCGTTAGGGTTGTGTTTTGAAGAAACCATACCATCAGCCACAACACAGGATAAAAGGGATTCAATAGCGGCAAGAATTGCTATTGTTATAGCATTTGGAAGTAACTCTAAAATGCGAGATGGTGTAATTTCAATATTTGTTAGTGTGAAATTTGGAAGACCTTTTGGAATGGTATAAAGTTCGCCAATAGTGTAAACACCATTATCTAACACAGGGATAAATTTTACTGCAAGACAAGCAATAATAACCGCAATAAGTGAAGGTGGAATTTTCTTCTCAAAACGCGGATAAACAATTAGTATTGCAAGGGAAACAAGTCCGACTAAAAGCGATTCTAAAGAAAATGTTGAAATAGCGTTTATATTTGCTTCAATTTTTTCTATGGTTTCAACGGGTCGAACACCTGCTTGATACTGAAGACCTAAAAAGTCTTTGATTTGACCCAAAAGAATAGTTACTGCAATACCCGAAGTAAAACCAACGGTTATGGTAGCAGGAACAAATTTAATAAGACCGCCCATTTTAAATACGCCCATTAAAATAAGTATTATACCTGCCATTAATGTTGCAATAATAAGTCCTTCCATTTTTTGTGTCGCAACTATACCTGCAACAATGGTAGCAAAAGCGGCGGTAGGTCCCGCAATTTGAATACGGCTACCTCCCAAAAGGGAAACAACAAACCCTGCGGCAATAGCAGTATAAATACCTGCGGCGGGTTCAACACCACTAGCTAGTGCAAGAGCAATCGAAAGCGGTAAAGCAATAATTGCTACTATTACACCGGCAACAATATCTTTTACAAACTGCCCGCGGTCGTAAGTTTTTAAAACATTAAAAAGTTTTGGGGTAAGATAAAAATTCTTCATTTTTTTATTCCTTGTTTTCGTTAGTATGTTTGAAATTTGTGAGTTGTTTAATGGCATTAAGCATATTGTGACGGCGGTGTTTAACCTCATCTGACATAGGTTTAATTTCGCCTGCGGCTTGTAATGCCATACGAGTAAATACAGGACCAAAGAGTTCGTATATCAAAACTGCAAAAAGGGTAATGTTTCGTATTAAATTTCCTTGTTCGCCTAATTGCATTGCGGTTGTGCACATACCTAATGCAACACCTGCTTGTGGGAGAAGAGTAATACCTAAATATTGGCATATAGAAGGGGAGCATTTAGTTAATTTAGCACTTCCCATAGTACCGAAGTATTTGCCTAAAGAACGGAAGATGATATAAACTATACCGATTGCAACAATAAAAATATCTGTGAAAACGCTTAACTCTAATTCAGCACCGCTTATAACAAAGAACAAAGCAAATAATGGTGATGTCCATTTATCAGAGCGACCCATTAAATCGTGAGAAAGCGGACAAATATTACAAAATACAGTTCCAAGCATCATACAAACGAGTAATGAAGAAAAATGAATCGAAACAGGACCAATAGAAAAAGTAAGTTTAGAAAGCGAAGCGGTTAAGAAAACTAAACCGATTGTTAAGTTAAGGCGGTTAGTGTTTGAATTATAAAGTTTTTCGAGTTGTGTTAATATCCAACCCATTGTAGCGCCTAAAAGTAAAGAGGCAATAATTTCAACAATAGGATTAACGAGTATCGAAATTAAATCTAAATTTCCGCTAACTAATGTTTTTGCAATTCCAAAAGAAACGGCAAAAGCGATAAGACCAACAGCATCATCAAGAGCAACTATAGGCAAAAGAAGTTTTGTAAGAGGACCGTTTGCTTTGTATTGCCTTACAACCATAAGTGTTGCGGCGGGAGCGGTTGCGGTTGCAATAGCACCTAAAGTTAACGCTTGTGCAAGGCTTAATTTTTCGGGGAAGATATAATGAAAACCGATTAAAGCAAAATCTACTAAAAGCATAGCAACAACGGCTTGGAAAATTCCTATAATAAGAGCTTGTTTACCGGTTTTCTTTAATTCTTCTAAGCGAAACTCGTTGCCTATTGAAAAGGCAATAAAACCTAAAGCAACTTCCGAAACTAACGCTAAACGGGAAACCGAGTCGCTTGAAGCAAAACCAAGGTTTTCAATTCCAAAAGAACCAATGCAGTACGGGCCGATTAAAACACCTGCGATTAGGTAGGCGGTAACTGCCGGAAGTTTAAGTTTTTTAAAAAGTCGTGTCATCAATAGTCCTGCTAAAAGCGCTACTGATACGGTTAATAGGGTATTCATTTTTATAACCTCTTTTTAATAAAAAATATTTTTCACGAACTCACATATTATAATTGTTATAGTTAGCCGAAAAAAGCGGCTTGTCAAAGCGCTTTTCAGCGCTTTGGCAAACCACAATCATTATACTCTTCTAAAATGTATAAGTCAATGTGAAAAATAACATAAAAAAAGTCGATAATTAAGTATTTTTTGTATAAAAATAATCCGAGTGTTTAATACACTCGGATTATAGTTTATTAATTGTTTATTCTTCGGTTTCAAATTCAACATCAGCAATGTTAACGTTAACTTTTGTAACAGCACTTCCTGACATAGTTTGAATTTTATCTTTAATGTTTTGTTGAACTTTCTGTGCTACTTCTTTGAGGTTGGCAGTTCTCTTAATGCAAACGAAAACTGTAATTTCAATAGCGCCGTTTACATTTTCGACCTTAACACTTTTAAGAGGCGCTTTAGATTTCATAACACCTTTAAGGTCAATTGCTTTTTTAGTAAGACCTGTAACACCTTCAACTTCTTTTGCAGCAATTTCAGCCATTTTTTCAATCACTTCGGTGTTTATTGAAAGTTCGGTTTTGTTCTCTGACATATATTTTACCTCCGTTAAGTTATTTGTAAGTACATTTCTTATATGTATTATACCACAAATTTCAAATAACTCAACAATTTTATTTAGTAACCGGAATTATTTTAATTTTTTCTATTGAAATACCGCTTTGTTCTACTACAATATCTTGAATTTGTAATGTTTTCGCTGAGTCAATTTCTTTAATCTCTATAACGACATTTACGCTGTCGTCACCAATCACCGCTAAAACCTTGTTGAAACCTTTTGCTTTTAAAAGGGATTCAATGTTGCTTTCTTTTTCGCTTCGGTTAGCGATTTCCCCAAGTTTTGCTAATGCGTCTTTTTTCTCACTGGCTGTTAATTTTGAATTTTTAAGGGTTTCTTCTACTGTTTCAACAATTTCGTTGCGGTTTTTTTCGCGCTCGGTTTTTTCGGTTTTAAAGTAATCTGTATTGCTACTTGCCGAAGCGGAAGTTTGAACGGCATTTTCTTCGCTACTGTTATTTACATAAGAAGTTTCGCCTAAATATTTGCTTTGGCTTGGCAAATATTTTGCGTTAAGCCAAACTGCCGCCCCTAAAGCGATAAGCATTATTGCTACAGTAACTTGACTTTTTCCTAATACTTTACCTTTTTTCATTTAGAATTGCCTCCTGCTATATAGACTCTTTTTGAAGTGATATTTAAAGCTGCCATAACTGTATTTTTTATCTTTTCTTTAATAATTTCATTATCGCCGTCATCACAAACAATAGCAACACCTCTAACTTCGGGCATTTGGGCGGTTACAAGCAAGGCTTCTTCTCCACCCGAAGAGGTTTTAACGGTTATATATCCTTGCTTTATTTCGCTACTCGTTATTTGGGTATCGCTTTCGGTTTTATCCGAAGATGTACCTTCGTGTATATCGGCGTATTGGTATTTTATTCCGCTTTCAAGGGTAATAAGAACCGTAACATCGCGGCTACCTGTAATATCGGTGACAATTTTTTTAATATCTTTTTCTAACTGTAAACGGTATTCTTCTGTATCAATTTCTTTTGCAGTCGAAGTTTTTTTAAGCGAATCGCCATCAAAAAATGAAGAAATAAATATTAAGGCAATCCCTAAAATTCCAACTGTAATAAGAATTTTTGGAGATTTAAGTTTGTTTAAAAAATTTGCAACCGTTTTATTCATTAATAATTTCAACCTCGCTTTTTTGGGCATTTCCTCCTATGGCTTTTAAAATTTTTTCTTTTTCACAGTTTGAGTAGATTATAACCTTACTAATTTTTATGCTGCCATCCTCTAATTTATCCGTACAAACTATAATTTTAGAAAAATTTATTGAGTTTTTTTCTAACGCATAGGAGTAAATATATTCTGCTGCTGCAATTTGCATTTCCTCGCTACTTGCAGTGGCGGATGTTTGGGCGAAAAAATCAATGTCAACATTTTTAATGGTTATTTTAGTAGCGGTTATAATAGAAACTAAAAAAATCAAGGCGAAAAGGTATTTTATTGTGTTAGAAATTTCGCCGTTTGGGGTTAAGGTATATAGTGCTCCTGTTAAAATACAGGTAGCGCAAACGCTTATTATAAAGGAATTTAAAAAACTCATTATGTTTTACCAAAAGATACAATAATACTTAAAGATATAATAAAAATTGCTCCGGTAAGCAGTGTTACCGCAATTAAAACCGAAATTACGTTGTCAATAGCTTTAAGAAGGGAAGATATTTTGCCAACTGAAAAAATATTTGCTATGCTGCAGTTTAGGTTTAAAACTATTCGCCAAAGGAAAAGTTCAAATAGTAATGGCAGAAAAATTAAAATACAAGCAACTGCACCGTAAATTGCAATAGAGGATTTTAAAAGTTTAAATGAGGCAGTCACAGTGTTAAGCGCTTCGGCAAGGGCAGTACCTGCAACAGGTAAAGTACTTCCTAAAACAAACTTTGCGGTTTTTATTGTTAAAGTATCGGCGGAAGAGTTAACGGCGGTTTGTATTCCCAAAATACCAATGAAAATGGTGGAAATTAGTGTCATAACCCAAAGGGCAATTTTTTTAATAGCCGAAGCAATAGAACTTTGTTCGACAATAGGGGAAACGGTTGAGCAAATACTAATGGCTAAATAACCGCTCATTAGCGGTGTGACAAAAAAGTTGGAAATATAACTTACAAGTTGTGCCGCACCTAAAAGAAGTGCACTCATTGAAGCGGAGGTTATAGGCATACCGCTCGTTGCAACAATAACTGCGAAAACGGGTATAAAAGCGGTCATAAAAGAGGCACTGCCTTTCATAGCGTTAACGGTAGCCGAGAGGGTAGAAAAAATCGGGACCGAAATTACTGCCGCTGTAGCAAGAGTTGACGCATACAAAGAAGTATTTGATATAGAACTTTTTTGATTAAGCCCTGAAAGAGCAGAGCTAATTAAAATTATAGATAAAATAGTAGCGCCAACAGTTATTGGCGTTTTTGCTCCGGTTTTTAAAATATTTATTATAATTTCAAAGACATTTTGGTAACTTAGGTTGTTAACCCAATTATAATCTTTCGGGTCTATTTCAAATTCGTTTAAGTATTCTTTTGTTTTTTCGTCAAGCGCTTGGTTAATTTCTTCGGCACCGCTTAAATCGTATTGCTCGGAATAAATACTGTTTTCTTCGGCATTAACCGTAATGCTTAAAGTAAGTATAATAAAAATTGTTATTAAAAATTTTCTAATCATTTTATAAAACCTATTGCTGTCTCTAAAATAGAAATTGCAAGTGGAATTGAAATAATAAAAATCGATACTTTTCCGGCAAGTTCTGCTTTTGAGGCTAACGAAAGTTGTCCACACTCGCGGCAAGAGTCGGCAATAAAATTTGTTATGTATCCGATGCCTAATGCTTTTAAAGCGATTTTAAAGTATTTAATTTCTACACCTAACGACTCTATCTTTTCCATTATGTATTGAATAGGAGTAAAAACGTTTTTTACAACTATACCTAAAACAAAAACACCTGCAAAAATTGAAATAAAAAGTGCATATTCACCTTTATATTGTTTTAAAGTTAAACAAAGAACGGCACTAACAAGGCAAATGCTTAAAATTTTAATAATTTCCATATTTAAAGACCAAATAAAGTTTTAACCGTTGTGAAAAGTTCGGCAACGGCATTCACAACCATAAGCAAAACAACAACTAAACCCGCAAGTGTTGTAAGCATTGCTTGTTCTTCGCGCCCTGAACGGAGAAGTACCTGATTAAGAACGGTTACAATTATGCCGATTGCGGCAATTTTAAAAATAAAATCTACATCCATTTATTTCACCTACAAAAAGAATATGCAAATAAAAATTCCGCCTAAAAGTCCTACAGTTTTGTAAAGTTTGCAAAGTGAAGTGCATTCTGTTTCGGCTTTTTTGTATTGTTCATTAAGAAGATGGTGGTACATTTTGCACTTCTCAAATTCACTGTTTGGGTCGGACATACCTGCAATATCTAAATATTCTTCTATTAATGTTATTTCGTAATTTTGAAGATAATCTTTATTTACTTTTATGGTGTTATCCTTTGAGTAAAAAAGATTTTTTTCAAAACTTTTTAATATTAAAGGTTCAATTTCGCCTTCTCCGTAGCGGATACGCTCTTTTAAAATTGTAAAACCTTTGCAAATATTGTTTAGTTTGTTTTTTCTTAAAATTAACTGTTCGCTTTTTATAAAGCCTATTGTTACGCTACAAATTAGAAGAATTAAAAGACCTAAAATTTTAAGCAGTAGCACAGCAAATAAGCTCCTTTGTGTCTATTAGTTTGATTTTTCCGCCGTGTATTTTAGGTAATAAGGCAATTTTTTTAATTGCCGAACTTTTTATAAGCGCGGCGGTTACTTTGCGGTTTAAAAGTTCTTCTTCACTACCTATGTGTGCTGTGGTTATAATATTTACACCCGCGCAAAAACATTCCTCCACCTTTTTTAGTTCTTCGGTTGTTGCAATTTCGTCAAATAAAATATAATGTGGGAAAAGGGTTCTGAGCGCAATCTCTATACCTTCGGCTTTTTCGTAATTTAAAAGAATATCGGTATTAGCGCCTAAGTCATTTTTGCTTTGACCTTCGAAACTGCCTGAAATTTCATTGCGGCTATCTACTACTGCTATTCGGTAAACTCTACCTGTAACACCATTTGAAAGTTGGCGGCACAAATCTCGCAAAACGGTTGTTTTTCCACTTCCCGGTGCACCCGCAATTAAAAGACCACCGCCTGTATAACCTTTTAGAATGTCATTAGCGGCGCCGAAAATTTCTTTTGCAATTCTAATATTAACTGAAGAAATTTCTCTAACATTGCCGCCTAAATTTCGTGTGCCGCAAATACCTGCGCGGCATCCGTTTTTCATCGCAATAAATCCGTTTTCGATTTCACCTATATGTGCAAAAGCGGAATTGTTGCAAAGCAACTTAAAACAATTTTGCAAATCCTCTTTTTCGGCTTTTAATAGGTCGTTTGTTATGTAAAATTGGGTTTGTCCGTTTTCTCTTACAAAAACCGTTTCGCCGTTAACTGTTAAGCAAACAGGAAGTCCGGTACGTATTCTTATTTCTTCACAGTTGCTTTGCACAACAGGTGAAAGTTTTAGTAAAACCTGTTTAATTCTTGGCGGTACGGCGTAAAGAACCTCTAAAAAACGTTCTGTATTTTTCAAAAAGAATCACCTCTTGGTACAAGTTATGAAAAGTTTGTCCAAAATAGAACTGTTTTTAAAAATACTTGCAATTTTTTAAAAATGTGGTATACTAATATTCAAATTTAATATATCTATATGAAGTTTGCAGAAATTTTTTATGACTGTGAACGGATAGAACTTTGGAGAAGTCTGTTAAATCAGATGCCGAAGGGGCAAGGCGAAAGCTAATCTCTCAGGCAAAAGGACAAAGGTTAATTTTTTATGTTTGTTTTAACCAAGTCCATTTTTTGTGACTTGGTTATTTTATTTTTGAGGGGGATTCTAAAAATGAATCAAATTACAAACTTTTTAATGACTATTGTGCAAAATATCAATGCATATCTTTCGGATTATATTTTGATAATTTTGCTTGTAGGCGTAGGTCTTTTCTTCACAATTTCAACTAAGTTTGTACAAATTAGATGCTTTGGGGAAGGTATGAAAAAGGTTTTTGGAAATCTTTCGCTTAAAGGTGGTAAGAGTAACGGAGGTCTTTCTTCTTTCCAAGCACTTGCTACTGCAATTGCGGCCCAAGTAGGTACAGGTAATATAGTTGGTGCTTCAGGTGCAATTTTAGTTGGTGGTCCTGGTGCTATTTTTTGGATGTGGATTATTGCTTTCTTAGGTATGGCTACAATTTATGCTGAAGCTACACTTGCTCAAGATACCCGCGTTGTTGATGAAGATGGTCAAGTTCACGGCGGTCCTGTTTATTACATAAGAAAAGCTTATAAGGGTGTTTTTGGTAAATGCCTTGCAGTTTTCTTCTCGGTTGCTGCTATACTTGCCTTAGGATTTATGGGTTCAATGGTTCAATCAAACTCTATTGCTGAATCTTGCAATACTGCTTTTGGTATTGACGGTTGGGTAGTAGGTCTTGTTTTAGCAATCGTTTCAGCTTTTATTTTTGTTGGCGGTGTAAACCGTTTGGCTTCGGTTACTGAAAAATTAGTTCCTATAATGGCTGCTGTTTTCTTGCTTGGCGGTTTAGTTGTTTTAGGTATTAGAATCAAGTATATTCCCGATACATTTGCTATGATTTTTAAATACGCTTTCACACCTTATGCGCTTATAGGTGGCAGTATAGGTTATGCACTAAAAACTGCTATAAGCCAAGGCGCTAAGCGTGGTCTTTTCTCTAATGAAGCAGGTATGGGTTCGACTCCTCACGCTCACGCACAAGCAAATGTTGAAAAGCCACACGACCAAGGTGTTGTTGCTATGACAGGTGTTTTTATTGATACTTTCGTAGTTCTTACTATGACTGCTTTAGTTGTAATTTCTTGTCTCTTTGCAGGTAATGGCCCTTTATCTGATGCTAACGGCACAAACTATGCTGAAATTTTAGCAAATTCAGGTATTACTAAAACAAATGCAATGCAAACCGCGTTCGGTAATGCGGTAGGCAATAGCGCAGTTGGTAACATATTTGTTGCAATTTGTCTTTTGTTCTTTGCTTATTCTACCGTTCTTGGTTGGAACTTCTTTGGTAAAATCAATGTTCAATACTTGTTTAAGAATAATAAGGTAGCAGTTGTTATTTATTCTATAATCTCGATTGCATTTATCTTTATGGGTACACTTCTTTCTAACGATTTTGTTTGGGAACTTACAGACTTCTTCAATTATTTAATGGTTATTCCAAACGTATTAGCACTTGTTCCGCTTTTCGCTATTGTAGTTAAAGCGTCAAAATCAAACAAAGCTTAATTGAGAAATAAAAAAATGAGGTGCAGAAATTTCTGCACCTCGTTTTTTAATTATAAAACAATTTTGGTTGCGCCTAATTCGTTTGCAGTAGTAGCAATAGAATTATGGCAAGTAAATAACAGAATTTGGTTTTCTTTAGCGTAGTTCGATAAAAACTCAAGTGCGGTTTTGGTTCTGTTATCATCAAACTGCGCTAAAGCATCATCCATTAAAATAGGTAGATTTTCATCTATTAGTTCTAATAAAGCAAGACGAAGGCTTAAATAAGCTTGGTCTATAGTTCCGTTTGAAAGGTAATCAAGTTCTTTGCCGCCAAAAGAGTCGCTTTCGTGAACCGAAATATCAAAAGATTTTGAAATGTTCATATTGGAATATTTATTATCGGTTATTTGAGAAAAAATATTTGCGGCTTTTTTCTCAAGTTCCGAACCGTAACTTCGGCGAACCTCTATAAAACTTTCTTCCAAAGCTAAAAGCGCAATTTCACAACAATTTAAAAGTTCGGTTTGTTCTGAAATTTTGCTTTCAAGAATTTGCAAATTTTGTTTTAGTGTTTCGGGGTTTTCCGCTTTTAGTGTTAGCATTTTAATATCCGCATTTAGAGAGGAAATAGTAGCATTACTTTCTATTATACTTTGGTTAAGCGTTTCGCTTTCTTGTTTAAGGGCTTCAAAGTCAATATTTAAGTTAATGGCGTTCTTTAAAGAATTGAGCTTTTCTTTAGCCTCATCATAAGAAATATTACCAACATCTTTTATAATGTAGTTAATGTTTTGTTTTAACTGTTTTTGTCTTTCGGTTTTTTGGGTTATTTCTTCAAGTCCTTGCAAAACTTCATTTACAGTTAAAGCGTTTGAGTAAACCGAATAAAGATTTAAAAGGGTATATGTTTCAGTATCTATGTTTTCTTTTAATTCAGTTAATTGTTGGCTATTTTCTTTTAGTAATGCTTGTTGTTTTTCAATAACCGTTGTATCACTGTTAAGTGCCGAACTTATTACTGAAAGGTTGGTTTTTTCGGCGGTAATGTTAGCAAAGAGTTCGGTTTCTTTTAGTTTTAAATTAACCGCAATATCTTTTAAGTGGTTAATTTTTTCTTTTTGTTCCTCGATTGCTTTTTTGTTTTTTGGTTTAAAAACAAAACTACAAATTAAAGATATAACACCAACCGCAATTACACCTATTTTTATAGGAACGATAACAACAGGTAAAACAGCAAGTGAAAACAAAATTATAGAAAATAAAACAAGGGGTAGATTTACTGCTTTTTTAGTATTTAAGGAATTAAGACCTTGTAAAAGTAGGTTGCATTCTTGTTCTGTTTCACTGCGCTTTTTAGCGGTCAATAGTCTTTCGTTTTCAAGGTTTTCAATTTTTGCCTTAATTTCGGCTTCTTTTTCGGGAAGATTTTTAGAATTTGACGCCGAATTATTTGTAAGACTGTTTTTAATATTTTCGGTTTGCGAAGTTAAAATTTCAAAACGTTGTTCGTACTTTTCTATTTTAGAAATGCAAAACTTAAGTTTTGAAACAAACATATCGTCAATAATGTCGCCGTTTGAAAGGGTGAGAGATTCGTTTAAAGCATCAAGTTCGGCTTTTAAATTTAAAAGTTCTTTAAACTTTTCGGCATTTTTAATATCATTTTCGCGGGAAAGGTCAAACTTAACCGAATTTAATTTGTTTTGCAAAGTGGTTTGCTTTGTAATTTCTAACTTAACTTTTTCTTTAAGGCGCTGAATTTCTTCATAAGCGTTTTGCGATAAGTTTAAGCGTTCTTCAAGTTCGGATTTGAGTTTAATGTTTTTATCTAAAATACCGGTTCTACCGCTTTTAGAGGAAAGCGAAAATTTAAGTTTTTCTATGTTAGATTTAACCTCTTCAAAAGAAATTGTTTCGTCACCAGTAGACGCAATATTAGAAAGTTTGGAGTTAAGTTCGCCCTCGGCGGATGTGTTACTTTCGGGGAAACCGAATTGGCTAATAAAAACGCTTCTTTCAAATGCGGCTTCGGAAATACTGAATAGTTTAATACCAATATCGCTTGAAACGGCTTGGCGTGTGCCTAAATCAAGGTCAACAAGTGTTACCTTATCGGTAGAGTTGGATTTTCTGAATTCACGTTCTAATCGGTAATTTCTTCCGTCCTTTTCAAAATCAATACTTCCTGCCATTATGCTGTTGTCCCAAGGAGTGTATTTTTTTCTTGGGTTTTTAGAAATGGCTGAGGCGTTGCGTTCGTTTCCGTAAAACATCATTTTAATAAACGCCATAATGGTAGACTTGCCGTTTTCGTTGTCACCATAGATTACATTAAATCCGTTATCAAAGGTGAGTGTTGTGTTTTTAAGACCGCCAAAAGAGGCAATATGCAACGCTTTAATCTTCATTGTATTTTACCTCCGAATTAAAGGCACGAAGCCCTAAATTAAGTGCTTTTTTGTAAAGGTCAGGGTTTTCGGTTTCTGATAGTTTGTTCAATATATTTTTAACAAAAACGCCTTTTAAAGTGGTTTCGTTAGCAATAGATTCTAAATCCACCAAAAACTCGGTAGAGTCTTTAACCTTTGCAAAATAAACAGTTTGCGAAAGTCTGGTTGCAAGTTCGGTTGTGTTAATAGAAAAATCTTGGTTTATAGAACCGGTAAGTTCTATTTTATAAAGGTTTGAAGCATAATTTTCGCCAAACTTTTCACTTAAATAAGTTAGAATGTAGTTATAAATATCCTCTACATTTGTAATATCAATTTTTTCGTGAATGTGTTTTCTGTGAGAAATTGGTAAAAATTCCAAATTACAATTTCCTTTTGCAACCTCACCAATGTAAACGCCTTTTTCACCAAGTTCATCAAAACCTTGTCCCTCGGGGCAACCGCAATATGCAATAAATGTGTTTTCAATTTTGCCTATAGGGGTTGCTTTGTGAACATGACCTAATGCGACATAATCCATTTGGCAGTTTTTAAGGAATTTTGGGGTTATGGAATTATAGTTAGAACCAAGGTCGTTACGAAGTTCACCGTGCTGGAGTAAAATGTTTATATAATCATCGTTTGGAACTTTTTGTGTAAAGGTTTCTTCACCTTTTAAATAAACATCTTCAAAAGAACGACCGTAAACCCTTGTTTTTATATCGTCAAAGGTGAAAACACTGTCAGTACAACCTAAAACATAAAGATTTTCGGGTAATCTTCTAATTTTAAAGGGAGAAGAACTGTTAAGCGGGTCGTGATTACCTGCGCAAAAAACTACCTTTATTTGTGGAACTGAAGCGATTTTTTCAAAAACTTTGTCCACAAAAGAAAGGGGAATATCATTACTGTCAAAAAGGTCTCCCGCTATAAGTAAAAGACCTACTTCGTTTTGCACGGCGGTATCAACAATTTTTTCAAATGTAATTAAGGTTTCGTATCTTCTAGATTCTGCTAACGAACCTAAAAACCCTTCAACTGCACCTATATGCACATCGGCACAATGCAGTATTTTAACAGAATTCATTTTAACACATCCTTTTAAAATAATTGTACCATTTTATATTGGTTTCTTCAAGAAAAATTTAAACTCAAATTGACTTTAGCGCTTTTATGTGTTAAAATATAGTTGAAAATTTAAGTGAGGTAAGTTGTTATGAAAAAAAGTGAATTTGCGGACCAACTTTTTGATGCACTTTTAACGTTAAAAACAAGAGAAGAATATTATAAATTTTTTAGCGATGCTTGTACTCCGAAAGAGGTTGAAACAATTGCTCAACGTTTTGTTGTTGCAAAACTTCTTGATGAAAAAAAGGTGTATAGCGATATTGTTAAATCAACAGGTGCCAGTACGGCAACAATAAGCCGCGTAAGCCGTTCTATAAATGAAGGTTTTCAGTTGGCATTTGAAAGGTTAAAATAATGTATTCGGATTTTGCTTTTGTTTATAATGAACTAATGTGGGATGTTGATTATAAAAAGCGAACATCCTATATTATGTCACTTTTTGAAAAATATGGCGCTAAACCAACCCTTCTTTTAGATTTAGCTTGTGGTACAGGTAGCTTTTCAAACGAGTTTGCAAACTTAGGTGTTGAGGTAATCGGGGTTGATATGTCCGAAGAAATGCTTTCAGTAGCGAGAGAGACTTCGGCTGAGATGGGTACTGATGTTTTGTTTCTTTGCCAAAAAGCAGAGGAACTTGATTTGTACGGCACTGTGGATGGCGCGGTTTGCTGTATGGATAGCCTTAATCATATTACAAGTTATAAGGATTTTTGCAAGGCAATAGAAAAGGTTTCACTTTTTCTTGAAAAGGATAAACTTTTTATTTTTGATGTTAATACCGAATATAAACACAAAGAAGTTTTAGGTGATAATATTTTCGTGATTGACAGGGAAGATGTTTACTGTGTTTGGGCTAATGAATATTCTCCAAAAAATAATATGGTAAATATATCGCTTGACTTTTTTGTAAAAGAAGATGAAGTATATAATAGGTATTATGAAGAATTTAGCGAACGCGCATATTCTTTTGAGGAAATTGAAAAGGCTTTGCAAAAAGCGGGACTTAAAATAGTTAATGTTTTTGATGATATGACCGAAAATGCTATTCACGCGCAAAGCGAAAGAGCAATATTTATTACTAAAAAGGTGTAGTATGGGTAAACTTATTAGATGTATAACAAGCGAAGGCGCAATTATGGTTTCTGCGGTAGACAGTACCGATATTGTAGCTTACGCTGAACAAATTCATAAATCTTCGGCTGTTGTAACTGCCGGTCTTGGTAGAATGCTTACCGCTGTTTCTATGATGGGAAATATGCTTAAAGGTAAGGATAATAAAATTTCGGTTAAAATTGATGGCGGCGGACCTATTGGAAGTATTACCGCTGTTGCGGATTCTACCGGTAATGTAAGAGGTTATGCTGCAAATCCGGTGGTTGAAATTCCTTTAAAGCCAAACGGTAAGTTAGATGTTTCAGGCGCCGTTGGTACTGATGGTAATTTGTTTGTTGTTAAAGATTTAGGAATGAAAGAGGCTTATAACGGTTTTGTTCCGATTGTTTCGGGTGAAATTGCGGAGGATATAACAAGTTATTACGCAACAAGCGAACAAATACCAACTGTGTGTGCTTTGGGTGTGCTTGTTAATCCCGATTTAACCGTTAAAAAAGCGGGTGGGTATATTTTACAATTATTACCTTTTACCGAAAACGAAATTATTGAAAAGTTAGAGCAAAATTTAAGTGTGGTAAAACCTGTAACAACCCTTTTGGATGAGGGAATGGATATTGAGGATATTGTGCGCGATGTTTTACGTGGCTTTGATGTAGAAGTAATATATACTGAACAAGTTGAATATAAATGTAAATGTTCAAAGGAAAAGGTAGAGGGTACTTTAAAGGCTTTAGGCGAAAAAGAATTAAACGCAATATTGGCGGATGATTTGCCGAATGTTGAAGTAAAATGTCACTTTTGTAACACTAACTATTCTTTCACAAAAGAGGATATTAAAGAAATTTTAAAAAAAGTTGAAAAAAATTAAAAAAATTGCTTGACAAACGTAATGTATTATGATAATATATTGCTTGTCGCCGGTGAGTGTCTATTGGCAAGCCAGCGCGGTCATCGTGGGAGCATAGCTCAGCTGGGAGAGCATCTGCCTTACAAGCAGAGGGTCACAGGTTCGAGCCCTGTTGTTCCCACCATGTGGCCTGGTAGTTCAGTTGGTTAGAACGCTAGCCTGTCACGCTAGAGGTCGTGGGTTCGAGCCCCATCCAGGTCGCCACTTTTGCCTCTGTAGCTCAGTCGGTAGAGCAGGGGACTGAAAATCCCCGTGTCGTTGGTTCGATTCCGACCGGAGGCACCATCAATATGCGGATTTAGCTCATCTGGTAGAGCGCCACCTTGCCAAGGTGGAGGTAGCGAGTTCGAGCCTCGTAATC
>JAZNCS010000038.1:0-12882 GCA_045587685.1 Acutalibacteraceae bacterium | reverse complement strand
TATACCTTTCGGCAGTGAAAAATATCCTAAATGTTTGGCAACAATTAGTAATCCGCCAGTCTTGCTTTACGTAAAGGGAAAATTCCCTAATTTCGATGAAACACCGACTATTGCTATTGTTGGACCAAGAAAGGTTAGCGAGTTTGGTAAAAAGTGTGCTTATTCATTGGGATATAGACTTGCAAAATCGGGTATGATTGTGGTAAGTGGCGGTGCAATAGGTTCTGACTCTTGCGCACATATCGGAGCGCTTAAATCGGGCGGTATAACTGTTTTGGTTATGGGGTGCGGACTGGATTTCAATTATCTTGAAGAAAATGAAAAATTAAGAGAAGAAATTTTAAATAAGGGTTGCCTTATTAGTGAGCATCCGCCAAAAACGGGTATAACAAAATATACTTTTCCTATAAGAAATCGTATTATTTCGGCGCTTTCACTCGGTACAGTTATTGTTGAAGCTTCGAGTAGAAGTGGCGCATTGTTAACTGCTAATCACGCTAATGAACAGGGAAGAGATGTTTTTGTAATTCCGGGTTCGCCAAGGCTTAGAGAATATAAAGGTTCAAATGCTCTTTTGCGTGACGGAGCAAAGCCTTTGCTTGATGCTTCTGATATTTTTAATGAATATATTGTTCGTTTTCCTGATAAAATCAATATAGAAAAGGCATACGAAAAGTCTAACGAACAAAAAAACACCAAAATTTCTAAAAAAAATATGTCAGAAACTCTTTCCAAAGAGGCAAAAATAGTATATAATTGTTTAGATAAGGAAAAATTTTATCCTGAAGAACTAAACACCGATTTAGAGTCGGCGCAGTTGCTTTCGGCTTTAGGTGAATTAGAGATGGAATTTATTATTGAAGCCTTACCTGGTGGTCAGTATAGGCTTGTTAAATAACGGAGGTAGCATATGTCCAAACTTTTGATAGTTGAGTCACCAACAAAGGTGAAAAGCATAAAAAAATATTTAGGTGGCGAATTTGATGTAATGGCTTCTATGGGCCACGTTAGAGACCTACCAAAATCAAAAATTGGTGTTGACATTGAAAACGGTTTTAAACCGCAATATATAAATATGACCGAGAAAAAATCATTAATTGATAAACTTAAAACAGCCGCTGCTAATAGTGACGAAGTTTATCTCGCAACCGACCCTGATAGAGAGGGAGAGGCTATTTCTTGGCATTTAGCGCAAATTTTGGCATTGGATTTAAATGCTAAAAACCGTGTAACTTTTAATGAAATTACAAAATCAGGTGTTCTTGCAGGTATTAGTAAACCTCGAAGCCTTGATATGAATTTAATTGACTCACAACAAGCGCGTAGAGTTTTAGATAGAATTGTTGGCTACAAGTTAAGTCCTTTGCTTTGGAAAAAGGTTAAAAGCGGCCTTTCTGCAGGAAGAGTACAAACTGTTGCACTTCGTTTAATTGTTGAACGCGAAAGAGAAATTGAAAAGTTTGTTTCCGAAGAGTTTTGGAGTGTAGATGCAAAACTTGTTGCTAGTAGAAAAAACTTTTGCGCTAAACTTTATGGCGATAAAAACGGAAAGATTGAAACTATTCCTAACGAGGAAGCTGCAAATGCTATTTTAAACAACCTTGAAAATGCAGAGTATGAAGTTACTTCAATCAAAAAGGGTAAACGTAATCGTCAACCGGCACCTCCGTTTATTACTTCAACTCTTCAACAAGAGGCGGCAAGAAAAATTGGATTTACCGCACAAAGAACTATGCGTGTTGCTCAACAACTTTATGAAGGTATTGACGTTAAAGGTATGGGCACAACCGGTCTTATTACCTATATGCGTACCGACTCATTAAGAATTTCCGAAGAAGCAAGGGCAGAGGCTAATTCTTATATTTTAAATACTTATGGTAACAAATATTTGCCATCATCACCTCGTTATTTTAAATCTAAAAATAACGCACAAGATGCTCACGAAGCAATTAGACCTACTGTTATTAATCTTACACCTGATATGGTCAAGGATTCTTTAACAGTTGAGCAATATAAACTTTATAAAATCATTTGGGAACGTTTTATTGCCTCATTAATGGCTACTTGTGTTCAAGAAACTGTTAATGTTGATATTAATGCGGGAGACTATTTGTTTAAAGCAAGTGGTTACACTGTTAAATTTGATGGTTTTACTGTTCTTTACGAAGAAGGTAAGGACGAAGAAGAGGATAAAGCAACCGCCTTACCTGATATGAACGAGGGCGATGTATTAAAACTTCGCGACTTGTCATCAAACCAACATTTCACTCAACCACCTTCAAGATATACTGAACCTACCTTGATTAAGGCGTTAGATGAAAACGGTATTGGTAGACCTTCTACTTATGCTCCTATTTTGTCTAATATAATGGGTAAGGATTATATCGAACGCGAAAAGAAATCCCTTAAACCTACCGAACTTGGTAAAGTTGTTTCTGATTTGATGATTGAATATTTTAATAAGATATTTGACGTTAAGTTTACCGCAGGTTTAGAAATTAAACTTGATAAAATCGGTGCGGGTGAAATTGAGTGGACTAATACTATTGAAGAGTTTTATAAAGATTTTGAAACCCATTTTAAAAAGGCAGAAAGTTCGCTTAACGGCAAAAAGGTTAAAGTTCCTGCTGTTGAAACCGATATTTTGTGCGAAAAATGCGGAAGAAAAATGGTTATTAAATCAAGCCGTTTTGGTAAGTTTTTAGCGTGTCCGGGTTATCCTGAATGTAAAAACACAAAACCTGTTCCTGAGGACGAAGTTACACAACCTTGTCCAAAATGCGGTTCAAAACTTATAAAGCGTATTTCTAAAAAGGGTAAAAAGTTCTATGGTTGCTCTAATTACCCTAAGTGTGATTTTGCTTCTCCTGGTATACCAACGGGTGAAGTTTGTAAAGAATGCGGAAGTTATATTATTAACGGAATGAAGGGTAGAAAATACTGCATGAATTCTGAATGTGCTTCTCGTACTAAAAAGACTAAAAAGGAAAATTAGAATGGAAAAAATTACCGTTATAGGTGCCGGTCTTGCAGGTTGTGAAGCAGCGTGGCAAATTGCAAATGCGGGTGTAGAGGTTGATTTGATTGAAATGAAACCTGTAAAGAAAACACCTGCTCATAAATCAAATGATTTTGCTGAGTTGGTTTGCTCAAATTCTTTAAAAGCAGCAAGGGTAGATTCTGCGGCAGGTCTTTTAAAAGAAGAAATGCGAAGACTTGGTTCAATTTGTCTTGAATCGGCGGATATTTGTAGTGTTGCTGCCGGTGGTGCTTTAGCGGTTGACCGTAATGATTTTTCAAAATATATAACTGAAAAAATTAAAAATCATCCAAAAATTAACGTTTTAAATGATGTAGTTAAAGAAATTCCTAAAGATTCTATAACAGTTATTGCAACAGGTCCTTTGACTGATGGCGATTTATCAAACGAAATTTCAAAACTTTGTGAACAAGATAACTTGAGTTTCTATGATGCGGCGGCGCCGATTGTAACTTATGAAAGTATTGATTTTTCAAAGGCTTTTTATGCTTCACGTTATGGCAAAGGAACCGATGACTATATTAATTGCCCAATGAATAAGGAAGAATATACCGTATTCTACAATGAACTTATAAATGCCGAAATAGCGCCTTTAAAAGAGTTCGATAAACCGCTTACTGTATATGAGGGCTGTATGCCAATAGAAGTTTTGGCAAAAAGGGGAGAAGATTCAATCCGTTTTGGCCCCTTAAAGCCTGTAGGCCTTCGGGACCCCAGAACCGGTAATAGACCTTGGGCAGTGGTTCAATTAAGGCGCGAAAACAAAGAGGCAACACTTTTTAATTTAGTTGGTTTTCAAACTAACTTAAAGTTTCCCGAACAAAAAAGAGTTTTTTCATTAATTCCGGGGCTCGAAAATGCAGAGTTTATGAGATATGGCGTTATGCATCGTAATACTTTTATAAATTCGCCTAAAAGCTTAAACAAAGATTTATCATTGAAAAATAACGAAAATGTCTTTATTGCGGGTCAACTTTCGGGTGTTGAAGGTTATATGGAATCGGCGGCAAGTGGAATTATTGCAGGTATAAATGCGTTAGCAAAATTGAAAAATACAAAGCCTTTAATTTTACCCCAATTTTCAATGATTGGTGCGCTTTTGGGCTATATTACTGATATGGATGTTGAAAATTTTCAACCTATGGGTGCTAATTTTGGTATTTTGCCATCTTTAGAAACTCATATAAGAGATAAGAGAGAGCGCTATGCAGCCTTGGCTGAAAGGTCGCTTAAATGGTTTGATGGGAGAGAAAAGAATGAGAATTGCAATTGATGCCTTTGGTGGAGATAATGCTCCTTTAGAGATTGTTAAAGGTGCTTCTGCTGCTTCTTTGGAATACAAGACAGAAATTACTTTAACCGGTAATAAAAAGATAATCGAAAAAATTATAACTGAAAATGATTTAAAGTTTTTTGGTGAATTAAAAATTGTGCATACCGAAGATGTAATTGATATGCACGATGAACCAACTTCACTTTTAAAAGCGCATAGCGAGTCTTCAATGGCTCTTTGCTTTAAAGAGGTTGCCGAAGATAGAGCCGATGCTTTTGTTTCTGCAGGTTCAACAGGTGCAGTTGTAGTTGGCGGTACACTTATTATCAAAAGAATTAAGGGTGTAAAGCGTCCCGCACTTGCAGGGCTCATACCGGCACCTAACGGTCATTATATGCTTATGGATATGGGTGCTAATGCTGAATGTCGCCCTGAAATGCTTTGTCAGTTTGGTATAATGGCGAGTGCTTATTTAAAGGGTGTTGAAGGTAAAGAGAACGCTACTATCGGTCTTTTAAATATTGGTACCGAAGACACAAAGGGTACCGAACTTCAAACCGAGGCTTATAAACTTTTAAGTGAAGCACCGATAAACTTTGTTGGTAATATTGAGTCTCGCGAAATGCCAAAAGGTATTTGTGATGCAGTAATTACCGATGGTTTTACAGGTAATATTGCTTTAAAACTTATTGAGGGAACAGCAATTACCTTCTTTAAACTTGTAAAAAATGCTTTATATAAAAATATTTTTAATAAACTTGCGGCGCTTGTTATTAAGAAAGATTTATATTCTTTAAAATCTATGATGGATAGTTCCGAAGTTGGCGGTGCGCCACTTTTGGGTGTTAGAAAAACTGTTATTAAAGCACACGGTAATTCCGATGCTAAAGCTATTAAAAACGCTATAAGACAAGCGGTTGCATTTACCGAAAAAGGTGTTATAGAAAACATTTCAGCATCACTTTCACAAATGAATGATTGAGTGGATTTTTAAATGAAAAGTATTGAAAAAAATATTGGTTATGAATTTAAAAATATAAAATTGTTAGAAAATGCTTTAACCCATTCTTCTTATGCTAATGAGGTTAGAAATGGTAATATCTCAAATGAGAGGTTGGAGTTTTTAGGGGATTCGGTTCTTTCTTTAATTGTTGCCGATTATCTTTTTAAAGAGTTTAAAAAGATTCCGGAAGGTGAACTAACTAAAATAAGAGCATCTTTAGTTTGCGAAAAATCTCTTTGTGGTTTTTCTCGTTCGTTGGAAGTTGGAAAGTATTTAAGACTCGGCAAAGGCGAGGATAATAACGGTGGAAGAGAAAGAGATTCAATTTTAGCAGATGCTTTCGAGGCTATTTTAGCCGCAGTTTACCTTGATGGCGGTATTGAACCGGCAAGAAGTTTGGTTATGCGTTTTATTTTGCCTGAATTAGAAAATACAGGCGAAGAAACTTTTAAAGATTATAAAACTGTTTTGCAAGAAATAATTCAACAAAACCCTGAAGAAAATGTTTCATATAGTTTAACCGCCCAAAGCGGACCTGACCACGATAAGATTTTCGAGGTTGAGGTTCATTTAAATTCTAATGTGATTGGTAAGGGTGTAGGAAAAAGTAAAAAACAAGCCGAACAAATGGCTGCAAAACAGGCTTTGGAATTGATGGGTGCTTCAATATGAGTGAAAAACATTCAAACATTTCGATATTTGTGCCTCATATCGGTTGCCCAAATAAATGTAGTTTTTGTGACCAAAGGTATATTACAGGTGTTTCAAATGCACCGCACCCTGAGGACGTTGAACAAGCGGTTATAACCGCGGTTAAATCTAAAAAGTTTAACCCTAAAACTACCGAAATTGCATTTTTTGGCGGCAGTTTTACTGCTATTAACCGCAATTATATGATTTCTCTTTTAGAGGTTGCATCTTCATTTGTTAAAATTGGTTTAGTTTCGGGAATTAGAATTTCAACAAGACCTGATAATATTGATGAAGAAATTTTAATGCTTTTAAAGTCTTATAATGTAACTGCGATTGAACTTGGTGCACAAAGTTTAAATGACCGCGTTTTAAAACTTAATAATAGAGGTCATTCGGCGCAAGATGTTGTTAAGGCTTCAACCCTTATTAAAAAACACGGGTTTGAATTAGGTCTTCAAATTATGACAGGACTTTATGCCGATGATAATGATTCTTTGGAGCGTACGGCTAAAAAGGTTATTGAAATTAGACCTGATACTGTTAGAATTTATCCGACAATCGTTTTAATGGGTACCGATTTAGCGGGGTTATTTCTTGATAATAAGTATAAACCGCAGTCTTTAAGCGAAGCGGTTAAAATGGCTTCTAAACTTTATTTAATGTTTACTAATGCCGGTATTAAGGTTATTAGATTAGGACTTCATTCTGTTAAAGAAGAAGCCTTTGTTGCAGGACCTTGGCATCCTGCTTTTAGCGAACTTTGTCAGTCACAAATAATGTTGACAAAAGTGTTAACAACTTTGTTTGACAAAGGGGATTATATAATTTATGTTGGTAAGTCCGATGTTTCAAAAATGATTGGACAAGGTAGAAAGAATATAATCTTTTTAAAAACACGTGGCTTTAACTGTAAGGTTAAGGTTGATGAAAGTTTAAGTGATTTGAATTTACGAATAGAAAAGGAAGTGTCATAAATGCTGTTAACCTCAATAGAAATACAAGGTTTTAAATCTTTTGCTGATAAAACAGTTTTAAAATTCGGCAAGGGAATAACAGCAGTTGTAGGACCAAACGGAAGTGGTAAAAGTAATATTTCCGATGCGGTGCGTTGGGTTTTAGGTGAACAATCAACCAAAAGTCTTCGCGGTCAGTCTATGGAAGATGTTATTTTCGGCGGTACTGAAACTCGCCGCCCACACGGTTTTTGCGAAGTAACTTTAAATATTAATAATACTGACCGTTCTTTGAATTTTGATAACGATTTTGTCTCTATTACAAGAAGATACTATCGTTCTCACGAAAGTGAATATGCAATTAATAATATCACTGTAAGACTTAAAGATATTCACGAATTATTTATGGATACAGGTCTTGGCCGTGACGGTTATTCTATGATTGGTCAAGGTAAAATTGATAATATTATCAGTTCAAAATCGGGCGAAAGACGTGATATTTTCGAAGAAGCTTCGGGGATTTCAAAATATCGTTACCGCAAGTTAGAGGCTGAAAGAAAACTCACAGCAGCACAGGAAAACTTACTTAGATTACACGATATTGTTGATGAGTTAGAAGCACGTGTTGGGCCTTTGGAAGAACAAAGCAAAAAGGCTGAAAAGTTTTTGGAATTAGCAGAACAAAAAAAGGAACTTGAAATTGGCCTTTGGTTACATACTTTAAATAATTCTAAAGAGGCTTTACGTGCTCAAGAAAGTAAAATTGATGTTGCAAGGGGTAACTATAGGGACATTGAGGCCGATTTGGCTGAATATGACCGTAAAACCGAGCAAAATACCGCACTTTTTGCAAAACTTACCTCGCAAATTGAGGGTGAGCGCTTGAATATTTCTTCGACTAATGAGGAAATTGTTAAGTTAGAGGGTAATATTACTGTTCTTAATAATGACATTTTACACAACAATGAATCTATTACCCGTTTGCAAGAAGAAAAACAATCTCTTTCAAGCACCGATGAAGATGCTTTGGCTGAAATTGATTCTAAAAATGCTTTAATTGAGGAAAATAAAATTAAAAAGGCTGAACTTGAAACAAAATTACAGTCTTTAGAACAAGAATTATTAAACTTATTAACCGATTCTGAAAGTATTTCAAGAAAAATTGAAAACGAAATTAGGGCTTTAAATGCAATTTCGGCTACTTCGGCGGATATTCGCGTAAAAATGGTTACAGCCGATACCGCTACCCAAGAAATTACTTCACGTTTAGGCTTTTCTGATGAATTAATAGCGCAAAGAAAACAAGAAATTGAAGGTTATAACAGTGAGTTTTCTAAATATGAAGAAATGCTTAATTCTTTAGAAGAAAACATTTCTTCAATCAATAACTCATTAAAAGGTTACGAGTTGCGTTATAATTCCCGAAAAGAAAAGGTTGAAACTTTAAACAAAGAACTTGAAAACTTAAAACTTGATAGTGAGGCTAAAACTCGCCGTATTCAAATCTTAAAAGACCTTGAAAACAATATGGAAGGTTTTGGTCATTCGGTTAAATTTGTTATTTCCAATGCCGAAACCGGTATTTTAAAGGGTATTTGCGGTCCACTTTCAAAACTTATAAATGTAAAAAATGAGTACAGTGTTGCAGTTGAAACCGCACTTGGAAATGCTATTCAAAATATTGTAACCGAAACTGAAAACGATGCTAAACAAGCGATTAGTTTCCTTAAAAGTAATAAAGCGGGTAGAGCAACATTTTTACCTGTTTCAACTATTGTTTCGCGTGAATTTAAGGAAAACGGCTACCAAAATATGTTCGGGTTTGTTGGTGTTGCAAGTGACCTTGTTGAATGTGACAATAAGTATAGAGAAATTGTTAAGCACTTACTTAACGGAACTATTGTTGCTGAAGATATCGATAGCGCTATAACAATCGCTAAAAAATATAATTATCGCATTAAAATTGTTACACTTGATGGTCAAATTATAAATGTTGGCGGTTCTTTAACCGGCGGTTCTATTATTAAGAATGCGGGTGTGTTAAGCCGTAATTCCGATATAAAGAAGTTGGAAGAAGAACTACTCTCATTACAAAACAACCAATCGCAAATTGAACAAAAACTTTTAGAAGCAAAGGCATCGTTAGATGAAGTTGATGCGGATATTACTGCATTAAAGGCGGACCTTTTAACTGCTAATGAAGATAAAATTGGCGCATTGGCTGAACTTAAAAGAATTAACGACCTTCGTGAAACTGCTAAATCCGCAATTAATGATTTTGCAAAAGAAGAGCAAAATAATAAAGAAAAAATTGAAGAACTTAAACTTATATCTTCTAAGTGTGCTAAAGAAATTGCAGAACTTGAAGCTAAAAAGAATGAAATTCAAACCGTTATTAATGGTATGACAGGCGGTAAAGAAACTTTAAGCATTAATCGTGATGAAATTTCCGCTAAAATTACCGAAACTAAACTTTTAAGTATTGAACTTCAAAAGGATATTGAGGCATTAACAGTTTCAGCCGAAAACATTAAAGAAATGATTTCTTCAAGAAAAACACGCGCTGAAGTTATTGATATGGAAATTGCGGCTTTACAATTTAAAAACGAAAATCTTAAAGGTGAAATTCAAACTTTTGGCGATAATATTGATGATTATAAAGCAAAAATTAACGAGAGCCAAAATCAAATTGCCGAGTTACTTGAAAATCGCAACTTAACCGAAAAATCGGGCGTTGAACTTCGTAACAGCGAACGCGAAAAAACTATGCTTCGCGAAAAAATCGGCGGTGAGTTAGCAAGACTTACCGAACGCAAAGAAGTTATGATGCGCGAATATGACGAAGTTGTAAGAAAACTTTATGATGAGTATGAACTAACAAGAAGCGAAGCAGAGCAAATTGGCATTGAAATTGAAAATGCAGCTCAAGCTAAAAAGACTTTAGGTGAAATTCGCAATAAGATTAGAGCGCTTGGCAACGTTAACGTTTCGGCTATTGAAGAGTATAAGGAAGTTAGCGAGAGATATAACTTCTTATCGGCTCAAATAAACGATGTTGAGGCTTCAAGAGCACAATTAAATAAGCTTATTAATCAGTTAACTACCCAAATGCAAGAAATATTCACCGAAGGCTTTACAAAAATTAGCCAAAACTTTTCGAAAACATTTACCGAACTTTTCGGTGGGGGAAGTGCAAGTCTTTCACTTTCTGATCCTGAAAATATTTTGGAAAGCGGCATTGATATTAATGTAAAACTTCCCGGTAAGAATGTACCAAGTCTTGATGGTCTTTCGGGTGGTGAAAAGGCACTTATTGCGCTTTCAATTTACTTTGCAATTATGCGCGTTAATGCTCCGCCTTTCTGCTTCCTCGATGAAGTTGATACTGCACTTGACGATATAAACGTTGAAAGATTTGCGGATTATATGAAATCTTCTGATTTTTCTACACAGTTTATTTGTGTTACTCACAGACGCGGTACAATGGAAGCTGCGGATATGCTTTACGGCGTTACAATGCAAGAAAAGGGTATTACAAAACTTTTGGAACTTAACGTTTCTGAACTCGAAAAGAAATTACTAGAAAATAAGGCGGTATAAAATGGGCTTTTTTAGTAAGATAAAACAAGGTCTTAAAAAAACAAGGGATAGTATTTCAAGCGGTGTAACAAGCATTATTAACAGTTTTACAAAAATCGATGAAGACCTTTTTGAAGAACTTGAAGAATTGCTTGTAATGTCCGACATGGGTGTTACAACCGCAACTGAAATTTGCGATTTATTGCGCAAAAAAATCAAGGAATTAGGTGTAACTGACCCTAACGAAATAAAAAAACTAATGAAAGAAATTATTGCCGATATGTTAGGTGAAGACGAAGGTTTGAAACTTGATACTAAACCTTCAATAATCCTTGTTATTGGTGTTAATGGTGTTGGTAAAACAACATCTATTGGCAAACTTGCTTCACAACTTAAAAGCGAGGGTAAAAATGTTGTATTAGGTGCGGCTGATACATTCCGTGCCGCTGCTATTGACCAGTTAGGCGTTTGGGCCGAAAGAGCAGGGGTGACAATGGTTAAAAGTGTTGAAGGTACTGACCCTGCTTCAGTTGTATTTGATACTATAGCGTCTGCAAAGGCTAAAAATGCCGATGTGATTATTTGCGATACTGCAGGTAGACTTCATAATAAGAAAAACTTGATGGACGAACTTGCAAAAATTTATCGCGTTATTGCACGTGAATTACCTGAGGCTTCTTTGGAAACTATTTTGGTTGTTGATGCTACTACAGGACAAAACGCAGTAAATCAAGCAAGAGAATTTAAAAACGTTGCCGATATTACAGGTATTGTTTTAACTAAACTTGATGGCACTGCGAAAGGCGGTATAATAATTCCTATCCGTAACGAATTAAATATTCCTGTTAAATATATTGGTGTTGGCGAACAAATTGATGATTTACAACCATTTGTTGCTAAAGAATTTGTTAATGGCATTTTTGAAGAAGAGGCATAATATGAAGATTTTTATTGCATCAAAGAATAAGAAAAAACTTGAAGAATTAAGTAGAATTTTAATACCAATGGGTTTTACTGTTTTATCTGAAAAAGATTTAGAAAAACCATTGGAAGAAATTGAAGAAACAGGTACTACCTTTGAAGAAAACGCAATTTTAAAAGCAAAGGCAGGACTTAAAGAAACAGGATATATTAGTGTTGCTGATGATTCGGGAATTTGTGTTGATTATTTAGGTGGAAAACCCGGTATATATTCCGCAAGATATTCGGGCGGACACGGTAACGATGAAGAAAACAACAAAAAGATTTTAAGGGAACTCGAAGGTGTTCCAATGGAAAAACGTACCGCGTACTATGTGGCGGCGATTGCTTGTGTATTTCCTGATGGTAGACAGTTTACTGTAAGAGGTGAATGTCACGGTCATATTGCTTTTGAGGAATCAGGTACTTGCGGTTTTGGTTATGACCCATTGTTTATTAGCGAAAAAGGTTGTTTTGGTCATTTATCTGCTGAAGAAAAGGATAGTATAAGCCACCGCGGAAAAGCTTTGGAATTATTTAAAAAAGAACTTTCAAAATATATTTAGTTAGAAGGAAAAAATTATGTTAAATAGCAGACAACGTGCTCAACTTCGTGGAATGGCTAACGATATGGAAACCATTTTACAAGTTGGCAAATCAGGCATAAACGAAAATACAATAAAACAGGTTAGTGACGCTTTAGAAGCAAGAGAGTTAATTAAATTGCGTGTTCTTGAAACCTGCCCAACCTCTTCAAGAGAAACTGCCGACATTATTTCACAAGAAGTAGGTTGTGATGTTGTGCAGGTTATAGGTACAAGATTTATTTTATATAAAGAAAGCAAAAACAACAAAACTATTAAGTTGGTGAAATAAATGGCTTTTACAGCAATATTCGGCGGTACATTTAATCCTTTTCATATAGGTCATTATGAAATGCTTAAAGCTTTGGAAAATGACAAAAGTATTGAAGAGATATTTGTAATGCCTGATAAAATTCCGCCCCATAAAGTTTGTGACATTTTGGCGGAAGATAATATTAGAATTGAAATGTGCCGTATTGCTTGTGAAGATTTTAAAAAAGCAAAACTTTGTCTTGTTGAATTCGAGCGAGAAGGTAAAAGTTATAGTTACGATACTATTAACCACTTAAAAGAAATATATCCTAATAAAAACTTTGCATTTGTTTGTGGTGGGGATATGTTGGTTAGTTTTGATAAGTGGTATAAATACGAAGAAATTATGAAACTATTGCCGTTTATTGTTTTTAAAAGAAGTGATACTAATTTAAATACATTTAATGAGTGTATAGAAAAATTTAAAAATTTGGGTTTTACGGTGCGTTGGGTTGCGGCTGTGTGGGGGTGCAGGGGCGAAGCCC
>JAZNCS010000037.1:0-9897 GCA_045587685.1 Acutalibacteraceae bacterium | reverse complement strand
GTTTTCATAAATATCACCTTAATTTAAATAGTTATCGGGTAAATCGTTTTCAAATAGCACAACAGTATTACTGTCAGCTTTTAGGGTATATATTTCTAAAGCTTCTTTAAAGCTTGAAACAACAAATAAATTATCTTTGTTAAAATCGGTGCTATTAACCGCATCAACCATAGGTTTAGAACGGTTTTTACCAACGAGTATTATTATATCACAATATTTGGCAGCTTCAAGACCTAAATTGTAGTTATAATCATATTCTTTATCACCGAGTTCAACAAGACCAGGTGTTATAATAACCTTTTTCATATTTTTAAAGGTTGATAAAACTCTAACTGCTTCCAAACAACCTTCGGGATTAGCATTGTAAGCGTCATCAATTAAAAGGGAAGCGTTAATATAGTTTTTAAGTTCCAAACGGTGTTCGGTAGGTTTTAAAGATGCAACGGCGTACTTAATATCCGAAGCGCTAACACCTAATTTATAAGCCAAGGCTACAGCACCGGTTATATTAATTATATTGTGCATACCTAAAAGTTTTGTAGAAAGTTTAATTGTTTCATTATCTACACAAACTTCAAACTCACAACCAAATCTTGTGCATTTAATATTTTTACAATAATAATTAAAACCGTCATTAGTGCCATAAAGTGAAACCGAGTTTTTGTCGACACGTTCTATAATTCCTTGGCTGTCCCCATTAGCAAAAACTAAACCGCCGTTTTCAAGTACCGCATCGGCTAATTCAAATTTGGTGTTAAATACGTTATCAACTGTTTTAAAGGTTTCAAGGTGTTGCGGACCTACTGAAGTTATTAACGCGTAATTGGGGTTTGCAATATTACAAATTTCTTTAATATCGCCAATATTTTTAGCGCCCATTTCGCATACAAAAATTTGGGTTTGAGGTTCTAAATTTTCGCGAACGGTTCTTACAACACCCATTGGAGTATTAAAACTTTGTGGGGTACAAACAACATTGAATTTTTCACTTAAAATACGTGTTAATATAAATTTTGTTGTAGTTTTGCCGTAACTTCCTGTAACACCTATAATCTTAATATTGTTATAAGATTTTAAGATTTTTTTAGCATTAGCGGTATAATAAAAAGCAAATATTTTTTCAATCGGAAAAGTGATAGCCCAAATAATAAATGTGAGTATTGGAGTTAGTGAAGAAATCAAAAGATTTATAATAACCGAAAGTTTACCGGCAATACTTTCCGGTGAAACACAATATATCGTAATAAGCGCCAAAAGAATAATTATTGCGGCAATATAAAGTCTTTTAACACGCGCGGTAAAAACCAATTTTTTTATTGATTTTTTTTGCAAAGAAATTGTGCTGTAAACTGAAAGACCAAGAACAAAAGCACTGAAAATCATCAATAAAACGTATTGCTTTAAAGAAAAAAGTATTGAAACAATTAAATAAATAAATAATTTTCCAAGGGAAATATTTGTTTTTAGCCAATCAAAATATCTCGAAGGGAAATAAGAATTTTGTTGAAGCATTTGAAGTTGGCGAGTAAGGTTAAAACAACCCGAAACGGATAAACTTATAAGTGCAATAAGCAAATATATATTCATAAATAAAGGCACCTCTATTTCAAAAAGCTATCAAGTATAGCGTTTGTTCTAAAAGGTTGCTCGAAAAAGGCAAAGTGACCGCAACCTTCAAATACACAAAGACCGCTATCTTTAATTAAAGATTCAATAATTTTAGCATCGCTTAACGGAGTGTCGGTATCTTTTTCACCCCAAATAAGTAAGGTAGGACATTTTATATTTGGTAAAATATCTCTTAAATCCGTATTAACAAGAGAAACTAAAGTTTTTCTTAAAACTTCATCGGCTGCATTGTAATCGGCGGAACCGTAGTGTTTACGGGCTTTATCTAACAATTCTTGTGAAAAGTTTTTAACAACGGGAAGAGTAAGTAAATTTTTAATTGTTTTAAAACTTTTTGCTCTAAACTTTTGTTTGAAAGTTTTTTTAGGAATAAGTCCCGCCGAATCGAGTAAAACAATTTTTGGCGGATTTAATAAACCTTCTGCTGCAAGTTTGAGCGAAACTCTACCACCGTGTGAATGGCCGATAAGAATAGGATTTTCAATATTAAGAGCTTTTAAAAAATCTAAAACAAAGTTACAGTAATCATCTAAATTCCAAGGCTCTTTCATTTTTTCACTGTTTGCGCAACCCGGGAAGTTTACGGCAACCGTTCTAAAACGAGTAGAAAGATTTTTTATAATATTTTCATAAAACTTAAACGAAGAACCCCAACCGTGTAATAAAAGGATAGGGTCACCTTGGCCAACATCGGTATATTCTATATTCAAACCGTTAATATTTATGTTCATAATACCCCTCATAATATATAATTATATTTATTATAGCAAATATTAAACAAAAATAGAAGTATTATTTTCAAAAAAATAAAAAAAGGTGCAGTAAAAAACTGCACCTTTAAATTATTCGGTTCTAAGTGCAACAACAGGGTCTTTTTTAGCGGCACTTCTTGAAGGAATAATACCTGCAATAAGTGTTAATAAAACGCTAATGCATACCAAAATTATTGCAACAGGAATAGGTAAAATAATATTAAGATTATTTATGCCGGTAAGGGCGTGTAAAATAGAGTTAATTGGTACTGAAAGAAGGTAGGTTATTATTATACCTATAACGCCTGAAACAAAGCCAATAATTACCGTTTCGGCGTTAAACATACTCGAAACGTTACGTTTTGAAGCACCGATAGCTCTTAAAATACCTATTTCTTTTGTTCGTTCTTGAACTGAAATTAAGGTTATTACACCAATCATTATTGAAGAAACTATAAGTGAAACCGCAACAAACGATATAAGAACATAGGTTATCGCATTAATTACTGTTGTTACGAATGACATCATAATTCCAACATAATCGGTGTATTTGATTTGTGAAAGTTCCGGTAAGTCCTTGTTGTATTCAGCAATAGCGTTTTCAATAACGTCTTTGTTGTCAAATGAAGAAGCGTAAATATTGATTTTTGAAGGACTTTCTAAATCTACAACACCAAGACTTTTCAAATTTTCTTCGTAACTGCTTTCGGAGAAGGTTAAAATTTCATCATAGTAAATGCTTAATTGGTCTACGGTGTAACCTTGTTTTGCCATATCTAAAGCGTATGCTAATTGGGCTTTAGGCATATTTGAAAGTTGAGCGTTTACCTGCTCGGCATAGTTGATTTTAAACTGTTCTACTAACATTTGACTGAACATTTTGTTTAAATCCTCTTCTGAAAAAGATGCAAGATATTCGGCAATATCTTTTTCACTCATACCTGTTTGTTTTGCAATGATAGGGGTGAGAGTAGACTCTATATCCGCTCTTTTCATTGAAGATAAAGTTTGATTTACAAAAGTATCGATTTGTTCTTTAGAAGGGATGCTCATTATCTTTAAATAAGCAGCAGCTTTGCCGTTTTCATCTAGCGAAGCAAGATATTCACCAAATTTTTGTGCTTTTGTTTCTTTTGGGATTTCACCCTTTGTATCTTTAAAGGTAAGGCCTGTAAAAATATCGGTTGTTTTATTTTCTAATTGGGCTTTAACTGCGTTGGAATTTTGGGTGTTATTAATTACATATTCTGTTAACGCTTTTGTATAGCCTATTGAACCTGAAATCATTTTTGAAAGACTGTCTTCGTTAGGGCGAATAATACCTGTAACCTTTAAATTTATACCGTTATCGTAAAGATATTTAAGTCCCGCTGTGGTTTCGCGAAGGTCGGTATAAAGACCGGTGTTTTCATCTAAAGTGTAGCAGTTAGAGTTTAAAATAACCCTGAAGTCCATGTCTAAAATTTCTTGGTAGGACCATTTTTTCTCTTCATATTCAATTTCGGTTTGGTTAAATGCTGACTGGGTTAAATAGTTGATTTCTTCTTTTGTTTTAAGACCTAAGGCATAAAGTGTCATATCATCAAGTTCATTGTTTTCATCAACAACCAAAAGAATTTCGTTATACTGCTTAGGCCAAGAACCATAAATTAAATCGTATTGCTTTTCAACCAAATCGTTTATCAAACTTCCGTCTTCGCCCGCAAGAAGTTCTTGCCAAAGAGATTGGTAAGAAGAACCCATTGACATCATACCGCCTGAAAAGGAACTGTTTTCTCTTAAAGACATTAAACCTGAAAGGTCCATACCTAAATTTTCAATTAAAATTTCTTGTAAAAGTTCTTGTGAGTCGGAACGGATAATAGTACCGTCAATATTTTCGGTGTAAACCAATAAGTCAAGATTATAACTGTAAGAAACACCGTTTATTGCTTTGTAAAGGTCACTATCTTTATTCTTTAGTTTTTTCTCTAAATATTTTTTGAAAGATTTAAGGTCATTTTCGTTGGTTTCGGCAGTGTTGAGCGCGTTTATCATATCGTATATCATAGATTTTTGATAAACTGCATCTTTTTCGTGCTCTTTGCCTGAATTAGCAACGCCCATAAACGCTGTAAGCAAACTACTTAAATCCATAGTTTGTGCTTCTAATGTTAGCGGATAAGAGGAGAGGGTTTCCTCTTGAACTGTGTTGATATATGTTGTCATACCTTGTGAAACTGCAAAAACCAAAGCAATTCCTATAATACCAATACTACCCGCAAATGAAGTAAGTGCGGTACGGCCTTTTTTAGTGAAAAGGTTTTTAAGCGAAAGACCGAAAGAGGTTAAAAGCGACATAGAAGGCTTTTTAGTTGATTTAAGTGTTTTAGTTTTAACTTGGGTTTCGTTTTGGCTTTCTTTCTCTTTTTCGGTTATTGGGTTTGAGTCACTTGTAATAACACCATCAAGCATACGGATAATACGGGTTGAGTAACTGTTTGCAAGGTCAGGGTTATGTGTAACCATAATTACAAGTTTATCTTTGGATATTTCTTTAAGAATGTCCATAACTTGAACGCTTGTTTCGGTATCAAGCGCACCTGTAGGTTCGTCTGCTAATATGATATCTGGATTATTAACAATAGCACGGGCAATAGCGACACGTTGCATTTGACCGCCTGACATTTCACTTGGTTTTTTGTGAAGTTGATTTGAAAGGCCAACCTGTTCTAACGCAGCCTTTGCGCGTTTTCTTCTTTCGTTTTTTGAAACGCCCGAAAGGGTTAGTGCTAATTCAACGTTTTGTAAAACGGATTGGTGGGGGATAAGGTTATAACTTTGAAAAACAAAACCAATAGAATGGTTACGGTAATTATCCCAATCTCTATCTTGAAAGTCTTTAGTAGATTCACCGTTTATATATAGGTCGCCTGTAGTATATTTATCAAGACCGCCAATGATGTTCAACAAGGTGGTTTTGCCGCAACCTGAATGGCCAAGAATAGAAACAAATTCATTTTTTCTAAACTCAAGATTTATACCTTTTAAGGCTTCAACCGTTTGTTCACCGCTTAAATAATTTTTCTTAATTTCTTTTAGTTTAAGCATAGTTTACTCCTCTATATTTTTACTGATTTAATTATAATACATTATGTTTCATTTTCAAGTATTTAAAACCAAAAATTAAGAAAAAATTAACAATTATGTAATATTTTTAAAAATGGTTGATAATTTTAAATGTTGGTGTTATAATTTAGATTGGCTGATTTTAGCAAGATTTTTCTAAAATGATTAGGAGGGAAAGCGGACATGGAAAAATTTTATAAGTTTGCGAGTACGGTTTTGTCATGTTTGCTTGTTATAGCTATAGTAGCGATGGCTATTGCTGTCCCTACATATAAGTTTACAGGTTTAAAGGTTGATTTGTTCGGGGCTGATGCAGTAGCGCAGTCTATTAGAAATATGGAACTTAATATGACATCGGTTATTTATGTAAAAAATAGCGATGGAAAATGGGAAGAATATCAACGTTTGCACGGTACAGAAAATCGTATTTGGGTTGGAATTGATAAAATGCCAAAACATTTACAAAATGCTTTTGTTGCTATTGAGGATGAGCGATTTTATGATCATTCGGGTGTTGACTGGCGCCGTACTATTAAGGCAGCAAGTAACTTTTTAGTGAATGATTCAACCTCTTTTGGTGGTTCTACAATAACCCAACAACTTGTAAAAAACGTTACTCTTGATAATAAAAAGGATGCTATGCGTAAGGTTAGAGAAATAGTGCGTAGTGTTCTTATTGAAACAAAGTTAGAAAAGAAAGAAATTTTAGAGGCATATCTTAATACTATTGCCTTAGGAAACGGAATTTGCGGTGTTAAGGTTGCGGCTAACTATTACTTTAATAAGGATGTAGAGGATTTAACACTTTTGGAGTCTGCTGCGATTGCAGCAATTACAAAAGGTCCTACTAAGTATAACCCAATAAATAGCGAAGAAGAAAATCGCAAAAGAAGAAATACTGTACTTAAAAAAATGCTCGAACTCGGACAAATCACAAAAAAAGAGTTTGACAAAGCTTATGATAAAGAATTAAAGTTAGACGTTTCTCAAAAATCTAATTACGAAGCCGAAATCAACACTTATTTTGTTGATACTTTAATTGAACAAGCAATTACTGACCTTTCTAAAGAATATAATTGCACCGAACAAATGGCTTCAAAAATGCTTTACAACGGCGGTTATAAGATTTATTCAACATTTAATCCTTCTATTCAAAAATCTATTGATAAGGTTTATAACAATACTTCGCAATATTTTTCCGAAACTGCTGTTAATAAAGAAGGTAAAACCGAAAAAGTTCAATCGGGTATGACTATTATGGACTATGAGGGTCATATTTTAGGTTTGGCAGGTGGCGTTGGCAAAAAAACTGTTAATAGAGGTTTAAATTACGCTTACAATGTCCCGAGACAACCTGGTTCAACTATGAAACCGCTTGGCGTTTATGCTTTGGCAATAGAAAATAATCATGTAACTTACACGTCAACACTTTTGGATCAGGCTTTGGATAATTATTATCCTGATGGTAAAAAAGGACCAAAAGAATGGTATGGTTCTTATTTGGGTTCAGTGCCGCTTAACTATGCTTTAAGAAAGTCTATGAATGCGCCTCCGGTAAGGCTTTTAAAGGAAAAAGTAGGGGTTGAAAATTCGTATAATTTCCTTAAAAATAAGTTACATTTAACTTACCTTACAGAAGGGGACAAGAACCTTTCGGCTTTGGCTTTAGGTGGTACGAATTATGGTATAACCGTTACTCAATCGGCGGCGGCTTTTGCAATATTTGGTAACCAAGGTGTTTATTATCAACCTACAACCTACTATAATATTAAAAACACCAAAGGCGACACTATAATTAGTTATGAAAATAAGAAAGAACAAGTAATTTCACCTGCTACCGCTACTATAATGAATCACCTTTTACAAGAGGTTGTTTATCAAAGCGAAGGTACAGGAAGAACTGTTTCGGGCTTTAACTATAAAATGAAAGCTTATGCTAAAACCGGTACTTCGAGCGATAAGAAGGACTCTTGGCTTGTTGCGGGAACACCTTATTACGTGGGTTCGGTTTGGTATGGTTATGATTCCAACTTGGTAATACAAAATTCTAATAACGCAAAACAAATTTGGCGTGATGTTATGAAAGAAATTCATAGCAGTTTGCCTAAAAAAGAATTTGTTGATAGTAAAGATGTTTATAAAAAAGGTTCGGCTTACTATAAAAACGGTACAAAACCGGGAACTGTAGTATCTATACCTTCAAGCAGCTCTTCTGTAGCCTCATCTTCTCAACAACAAGCTTCATCAACACCGGCAACATCAACTCCGGCTACTTCTACTCCTGCACCATCAACACCATCAACATCGACATCAACCCCTTCAACATCAACGCCGACACAATCGACTCCGAGTAGTAGTTCTTCGAGTACTTCTTCCGGTTCGACCACTGAGACGAAACCTAGTACGGAATAAAGTATTTTAAAAGCACTTTGATTTTTTATATCAAGGTGCTTTTTTATTGTAGGTTTATTGACAAAACTGTATATATATATTATAATAAATTGTTATATTATAATATAGAGGAAGTATTTTAATGGCAAAGATAGAAAATTTGCGTAATGTTGCAATTATAGCTCACGTTGACCACGGTAAAACCACTCTTGTTGACCAACTATTAAAACAAAGTGGTACGTTTAGAGTTAATGAATCGGTTGATGAAAGGGTAATGGACTCTAACGATTTAGAAAGAGAACGCGGAATAACAATTCTTTCTAAAAATACAAGCGTAATGTATGGCGATATTAAGATAAACATTGTTGATACACCAGGACACGCTGACTTTGGTGGCGAGGTTGAGCGTATACTCCAAATGGTTGATGGTGTTTTGTTGTTAGTTGATGCTTTTGAAGGTTGTATGCCGCAAACTCGTTTTGTACTTAAAAAAGCATTGGCTTTAGGCAAAAAAGCGGTTGTTGTTGTAAATAAAATTGATAGACCAATGGCAAGACCACACGAAGTTGTTGATGAGGTGCTTGATTTGTTTATTGAACTTGGTGCCGATGAAGAACAAATCGAGTTTCCTGTAATTTTTGCTTCGGGTAGGGATGGATACGCTAGTTACTCACCCGACATTAAGGGCGAAGATATGAAGCCTTTATTTGAAGCGATTGTAAATGAAATTGATGCACCTGAAGGCGATATAAACGCACCGCTTCAAATTCTTTTTACAAATATTGAACACGATGATTATTTGGGAAGGATTGGTGTAGGTCGTGTTATAAGAGGTAGCGTAAAGGCGGGACAAACTGTAGCAGTTTGTCACAAAGATAACACTTCTTCTAATGTTAAAATTGCAAAGTTATTTATGTATAGCGGACTTAAAAGGTTAGAAGAAGAAACTGCTAATGTTGGTGATATAATTCAGGTTGCAGGTATACAAAACCTTGAAATTGGTGAGACTGCTTGTGCCACCGATTGCATTGAGCCTTTGCCTTTTGTAAAAATTGATGAACCAACCCTTTCTATGAACTTTATGGTAAATAATTCACCTTTAGCGGGTAAGGATGGTAAGTTTGTAACTTCACGTAATCTTCGTGACCGCCTTTTTAAAGAGGTTATGACAAATGTTAGTTTACGCGTTGAAGAAACCGACTCAGCAGATACATTTAAAGTTTCAGGAAGAGGCGAATTACATCTTTCAATTCTTATTGAAACAATGCGTAGACAAGGTTATGAGTTCCAAGTATCACCTCCTGAAGTAATTTACAAGCGTGATGAAAACGGCACCCTTTTAGAGCCAATCGAACTTTTAATGATAGAAGTTCCTGAAGAATATGTTGGTGCTGTTATGGAACGTTTAGGAACAAGAAAGGCTGAAATTAAAAATATGGGTACTCGCGAGGGTGGTACTTCACACCTTGAATTTTTAATTCCTGCTCGTGGACTTTTGGGCTATCGTTCACAATTTTTAACCGATACTAACGGTAACGGTATTATGAACCACGTGTTTAACAGTTATGAAGAATTCAAAGGTGAAATAGACCAACGTAATACAGGTTCAATTATTGCGCACGAAACAGGCGAATCCACAGGTTATGGATTATTTAATACCCAAAGCCGCGGTAGATTATTTATAGGCCCAGGTGTTCCTGTTTATGAAGGTATGATTGTTGGCGAAAATCCAAAGAATGAAGATATAGTATGTAACGTTTGCAAGAAAAAGCAAATGACTAATACTCGTGCTTCCGGTTCGGATGAAGCTTTAAGATTAGTGCCACATTCAAGATTAAGCCTTGAGCAATCACTTGAGTTTATTAAAAATGATGAACTCGTTGAAATTACACCACTTTCGACGAGACTCAGAAAGCGCATCCTCGGCAAAGAAGAAAGAATGAAATTTGAAGCAAGGAATAAATAATGGATTATATAATTCTCGATCTTGAATGGAATACCGTTTATCACAAAAAAG
>JAZNCS010000036.1:0-21227 GCA_045587685.1 Acutalibacteraceae bacterium | reverse complement strand
TTAACACAAACTTTCCTTTTTCGTAGTATATACTGTGGAAAGTTGGTGTTTTATGTGTATAAAAGGCAAATTAAAGTTAAACTTAATTTTTTAAAAATTACTATTGCCTTGATTCTTGCGATTTCTATATTGTTTGCCTCTACATATTTTAAAATGCAGCCATTAATTTTGCGGTATACTGAAAGTATTGCTGAAACTTTAATGTTAAACACTGCAAATCAGGCAATAATAGAAGTATTAGAAAGCGAAAATATAGAGTATAACGATATTGTTAAACTTACAAGAAACGAAGATGTTGTAACAAGCCTTGAAATTGATGTTTATTACGCTAATCTAATTAAAAGCAAAATTTCTAATAAAATTTCCAGTATAATAGCAGAAAAAGAAAAATATACAGTTTCGATACCGGTTGGAACTTTTTTTGCTAATGCATATACTTCGGGGTTAGGACCAAATTTGAAATTCAAAATGCAAATTACAACAACCGCATTTGTGGATTTTGAAAACGAATTTAAATCGGCAGGAATAAATCAAGTTTTACATATAATAAACGCAAAAATTGATATGCGCGGTACTATAATTATTGCGGGTTATCGTGGTACAATTAAGGCTAATACAACTGCTATAATCGCACAATCAGTTATTGTGGGTAGTGTGCCTGACGCTTTTACAAGCGTTATTGAAAGCGAAAATGACAATACTGGCGGACTTATAAATGATTACGGCGCTTTATCGTAGGAGGGAATTATGGACATTTTAAAAGCAGAGCAAAGAATTAAGGAACTTAGTGAAGTTTTAAAATATCATAATAGAAAGTATTATATTGAAGATTCTCCTGAAATTGAGGATTTTGAGTATGATGCTATGCTTCGAGAGCTCGAGGATTTGGAAAAAGAATTCCCTGAATTTCTTTTAGAGGATTCACCAACACAAATGGTTGGCGGTGCGGCGCTCAAACTTTTTACTCCTGTACCGCACACAGTTAAAATGGAAAGTTTGCAAGATGTTTTTAGTTTCGAAGAACTTCGCACCTTTGCTGAAAAAATAGATTTAAGTAAAACCGCATTTTCGGTTGAGCCTAAAATTGACGGTCTTTCTGTCTCCCTTGAATACCGCGATGGTTTGTTTTTTAGAGGTTCTACTCGCGGTGATGGTGAAGTAGGGGAAGATGTAACCGCAAACCTTTTACAAATAAAAAGTATACCGAAAGCTATAGAATTTTTAGGCGAATTAGAGGTTCGCGGCGAAGTTTATATGCCTAAAGAAAGTTTTTTAAAGCTAATTGAAAAGCAAGAACTTTTAGGTGAAACCCCCGCTAAAAATCCGAGAAATGCGGCGGCAGGTTCTTTAAGGCAAAAAAATTCTAAAATTACTGCTGAGCGTGAGCTTGATATTTTCATTTTCAACATTCAAAGAATTGTAGGTAAAACCTTTAATTCACATATTGAAAGTCTTGATTTTGTGAAATCTTTAGGATTTAATACAGTGCCTTTTTACGAAAAATGTACCAATATTGATGATGTTATTGAAAGAATTACTCATTTTGGTGAAAATAGAGGAAACTTCTCTTTTGATATTGATGGCGCAGTTGTTAAGGCTGACAATCTGTCTTTCAGAGAGACTTTAGGAAGTACTTCAAAATATCCTAAATGGGCGGTTGCTTTTAAGTACCCACCCGAAGAAAAACAAACAGTTTTAAAAGAAATTGAAATTAACGTTGGTAGAACGGGTGCATTAACACCGACTGCTGTTTTTGACCCAATTCAATTAGCGGGTACAACCGTTTCCCGTGCCACACTTCACAACGAGGATTTTATAAATTCTAAAGGTATTTGCTTGGGCGACACTATTGTTGTTAGAAAAGCGGGCGATATAATTCCTGAAGTTTTATCGGTTGTATTCCACCCACAAAATGTAATACCTTATAAAATGCCCGAATTTTGCCCTTCTTGTTCGTCTCCGGTTTACCGCGAAGATGGGGAAGCGGTAATTCGTTGCACCAATGCGGAGTGTCCTGCGCAAATTTTAAGGCATTTAATTCACTTTACCTCGCGCGATGCTATGGATATTGAAGGTTTAGGCCCTGCAGTTTTAGAGCAACTGCTTAATAACAACATTATTTCAAATATTGTTGATTTGTATAATATTGATTATGATGCTTTAAGCGAATTAGAGCGCACGGGTGAAAAAACCGTTCAAAACATTAAGAACGCGATTGAAAAATCAAAAGAAAATGACCTTTCTAAACTTATTTTTGCATTTGGCATTCGCCACATTGGTTTAAAAGCGGCAAAACTTTTATCCGAAAATTTCGGCGATATTGACACTCTTTTAAATGCAAAAATAGAAGATTTCGAGTCGATTGAAGGTTTCGGTAGCGTTTTGGCAAAATCAGCTTTTGAGTTCTTTTCTTTAAACGAAACAAAAGAAATGATTGAGAAGTTAAGACAAAGCGGTTTGAATTTAAAATCTTTAAAACAGGTAGAAGATGCAAGGTTTAAAGGTTTAACCTTTGTTTTAACAGGCACTTTGCCAACCTATTCGCGAAATGAAGCGGCCGAAATTATTGAAAAATTCGGCGGTAAAACTTCTTCTTCAGTTTCTAAAAAGACAAGTTATGTATTAGCGGGTGAAGAAGCGGGAAGTAAGTTACAAAAAGCGAATGATTTAGGAATTAAGGTTATTAGTGAAGAAGAATTTAATGAAATGATAAAATAAAAGTATGCTTTAAGCATACTTTTATTTTTTATCCATCATAATCTTCTATTGCGAGCATTGCCTCTTCTTTTGATAAAAATTTAATACCCGATTTCAAGTGGTTTTTATCTTCTTTAGGTAGGTCTTCAACCGAAATATCACCAAAAACCTCAACGATTTCTCCGTTTTTCAAGAGAACAATATAGTTGTTTCTGGTTTGTAAAACCCAATTATTATTGTTTTCACTTTTAAACTTAAATAAATAGCCTAATGTTATCAATATAACTGATAAAAAAATTGTTATGGCTATAAGTATAATCAAAAAATTTTTTCTTTTTGCTTTGTTCATTTTAGCACCTCTATTATATAATATTTCCAAAATTTCAAAAAAATATGCTAAAATTCTAACGGAATTATACCTTTTAGCAATAAAATAGAAGTGCAAATCATAACCGAAGTTGGTGAATAATTTTTTGTTAATTTAATTTTATATTCTGCCGGTTCGGTTTCTTCGCCGAAGCAGTTATTTATACTTCTTTGAATTGAAGAAATATAAATATTTGAATTAATACTTGTAACTGTTACAGTGTTTTTGTTGCTCATTCCGCAAGTTATAACGGGGATATTACTGTTTTTTAATATATCAAGTGCTTTAGTGTTTGTGTCTTCGCAAATGCCAATAAAATCTTTTGGGAATTTTTGTTTTACAAATCTTTCGGTATCATCTAAAAATACGGCAATACCTTTGTTTAAATTAAGAGTTGTTGCTTTATATTCGCTAATTATTGTAAAAACACTTTTATTTTCAGTTATTATTTTATCCGAAATGTAATTTGCGCCATATTTTGTTAGTATGTTAATGATTTCCTTTTCGATTTTATTATTTCTGTTAGAAAATAAGATAACCATTTTATTCACCTAACAAATATTTTGCACAAAAAAGGCTCGCTTATGCGAGCCTTAAAAATTAGAATAAACCTGAAATTTTGCCGTTTTCATCAACGTCAATTCTTTCAGCAGCAGGAACTTTTGGTAATCCCGGCATTGTCATAATATCGCCTGTAAGAACAACGATAAAACCTGCACCTGCTGAAATTTTAACGTTTTTAACGGTTACTTTAAATCCGTTTGGAGCACCAAGTTTAGTTGGGTCATCGGAAAAACTGTATTGAGTTTTTGCAACGCAAATTGGGCAATTTTCAAATCCCATTTTTGTTATGGTTTCAATTTGCTTTTTAGCGTTTGGTGTTAAAATTACACCGTCACCACCATAAATTTTGCGAACAACACTATCAATTTTTTCTTCAATAGTTGTATTTAATTCGTAAGAGAAGGTAAAATCGCCTTTTTCTTCGTTACAAAGCCTTACAACTTCTTTTGCGAGTTCAATACCGCCTTCGCCGCCTTTCGCCCAAACATCAGAAAGAACAACATTAACACCGAGTGCTTTGCACTTTTCTATAATGAATTCAACTTCTTTGTCAGTATCAGTAGGGAAGCGGTTAATTGCTACAACGCAAGGTAACTTATAAACATCTTTAATATTAGAAACGTGTTTTAAAAGGTTTGGAATGCCTTTTTCTAACGCTTGGATATTTTCATCGCTAAGTTCGGTTTTTAAAAGACCGCCGTGCATTTTAAGAGCGCGAATTGTAGCAACAACTACAACGGCATTTGGGGTAAGACCTGCCATACGGCACTTAATGTCAAGGAATTTTTCAGCACCTAAATCAGCACCAAAACCTGCCTCAGTAATAGCATAATCGGCTAATTTCATTGCAAGTTTTGTAGCAGTAACACTGTTACAACCGTGAGCAATATTAGCAAAAGGACCGCCGTGAACTAACGCAGGGGTACCCTCTAAAGTTTGAACCAAATTAGGTTTAATAGCATCCTTAAGTAAGGCAGTCATAGCGCCTTGAGCGTTAAGTTGTCCGCAGGTTACGGGCTTATCATCATAAGTGTAACCAACAATAATTTTAGAAAGTCTTTCTTTAAGGTCTAAAATGTCATTTGAAAGACACAAAACCGCCATAATTTCACTTGCAACGGTAATGTCAAAACCGTCATCACGAGGAACACCATTAACTTTGCCACCAAGACCATCGGTAATATAGCGTAACTGACGGTCGTTCATATCAACACAGCGTTTCCAAGTGATTTTAGAAACATCAATACCTAATTCGTTACCTTGATGAATATGGTTATCAAGCATTGCAGCGAGTAGGTTATTAGCCGCGCCAATAGCGTGAAAGTCACCTGTAAAATGAAGGTTGATATCTTCCATAGGAACAACCTGTGCATAACCGCCGCCTGCGGCACCACCTTTAAGACCAAAAACAGGTCCTAAAGATGGTTCACGAAGTGCTACACAAACATTTTCGCCAATACGGCTAAGACCATCAGCTAAGCCAATAGTGGTTGTTGTTTTGCCTTCACCAGCAGGGGTTGGGGTAATTGCAGTAACTAAAACAAGATTACCATCGTTTTTGTTGGTTTCTTTCATAAGCGAAAGATCTATTTTAGCCTTATAATTACCATATTGTTCTAAATATTTAGCATCAATCCCTGCGGTTTTTGCAATTTCGGTAATAGGCTTCATTTTGCATTGTTGCGCAATTTCTAAATCAGATAAATGAGCCATAATAACCATCCTTACTTAAAGTATTTTACTGCTGATTCAAACATTTTAATATCATAGTCGCCAGGAACGTTTTTGTATAATCCATAACCTTTACGCTCTGAGTGACCCATCTTACCAAATACGCGGCCATCAGGTGAAGTAATACCTTCGATAGCATACATAGAGTCATTAGGATTAAAGTGAACATCGCTTGTAGCGTTGCCGTTAAAGTCAACATACTGTGTTGCAATTTGACCATTAGCGGCTAAAGTTTTAATTAAATCTTCGTTTGCTAAGAATCTACCTTCACCGTGAGAAATTGGAACATTGTATATTTCGCCAACGTTTGTAGCAGAAAGCCAAGGTGACTTATTAGAAGCAATACGAGTTCTCACAATGCGTGATTGGTGACGTGCAATAGTGTTAAATGTAAGTGTAGGACAGTTTTCATCGGTATCAATTATTTTACCGTATGGAACAAGACCAAGTTTAATAAGCGCTTGGGAACCGTTACAAATACCGCACATAAGACCATCGCGATTTTCTAAAAGTTCAGTAACTTCTTGCTTAATAGCGGCATTTCTGAAGAAAGCAGTAATAAATTTACCACTTCCGTCAGGTTCGTCACCGCCCGAGAAACCACCAGGGATAAATACAATTTGGCTATCCTTTAACTTATTAGCAAAGTTTTCAACGCTTCTTGCGATACCATCGCTTGTTTGGTTGTTAATTACAAAGATTTCAGGCTCTGCACCTGCATCACGCATAGCCTTTGCAGAGTCAAACTCACAGTTAGTACCAGGGAAAACAGGAATTAATACCTTTGGTTTAGCAACCTTAATTGCAGGGGCTACGCGGGTATTAGCAGTGAAAGAGAAGTTTTCCATTGGAGATTTACTATCAGGAATGTTACACTTAAATACGCTTTCTAACTTGTCTTCATAAATATTTAAGAGTTCATCAAGGTCAAGCTTTTCGTCCTTAAATGAAATAGCGTTATCATCGGTAACAGTACCAAGTAAAATACCATCATCAACGTCTTCGGTAACTTCAAGAATAAAGCTGCCGTAGTTATAACCGAAAATTGCTTCTGATGAAAGGCTATCGTTATATTTGAAACCAAGAGAGTTACCAAAGCACATCTTCATAACTGCTTCAGCAACACCGCCGATAGTTGGGGTATAAGCCGAAACTGCCTTTTTAGAACGTAAAAGGGAAGTTACTTTATCAAAAATTGAAAGTAATGAATCGGTCTTTGGTAGGTTGTTTTCATCATACACAGGGGTAAGTAAAATAACTTTATTTCCTGCCTTTTTAAATTCAGGAGAAACAATGTTATCAACCTTATCAGTAGTAACAGCAAAAGAAACAAGGGTAGGGGGAACATCAAGGTCTTCAAATGAACCACTCATAGAGTCTTTACCGCCAATAGAACCAATTCCGAGTTCTAATTGTGCTTTAAATGCACCCAAAAGTGCAGCCAAAGGTTTGCCCCAACGTTTACTGTCCTTACCTAAACGTTCAAAATATTCTTGGAAAGTAAGGTAAACATCTTCGAATTTAGCACCTGTTGCAATAAGTTTTGCAACCGATTCAACAACAGCTAAATAAGCGCCATGGTATGGGCTATTTTCGGTAATGAATGGGTTATAACCCCAAGACATTAACGAACAATCGTTAGTATGTTTCTTTTCAACACTAATCTTTTGAACCATTGCTTGAATAGGTGTAATTTGATTTTTACCACCAAATGGCATAAGTACAGTACCTGCGCCGATTGTAGAGTCAAACTGTTCAGAAAGACCTCGTTTTGAACAAATGTTAAGGTCATCAGCTAATGCTTTGTAGTTTTCGGTAAAGTTACCTTCAACTATATTGCTAATAACAACAGGTTTTGTTGTAGCAACATCAATATGTTTTTCAGCGCCGTTAGAATTTAAGAATTCGCGGCTTAAATCAACTATTTTTACGCCGTTCCAATGCATTACAAGGCGAGGTTCCGCCTTAACTTCGGCAACTTTAACTGCTTGTAAGTTTTCACTCGCTGCTAATTTTAAGAATTTTTCAACATTTTCTTTTTCAATTACAACAGCCATTCTTTCTTGAGATTCACTGATTGCAAGTTCGGTACCATCAAGACCTTCATACTTTTTAGGAACTGCATTAAGGTCAATTTCGAGACCATCAGCTAATTCACCAATAGCAACCGAAACACCACCTGCACCAAAGTCATTACAACGTTTAATCATTTTGGTAGCTTCGGGGTTTCTGAAAAGTCTTTGAAGTTTACGTTCTTCAGGTGCATTACCTTTTTGAACTTCAGCACCGCAAGACTCTAAAGATTCAAGTGTATGTGATTTAGAAGAACCTGTTGCACCACCGCAACCATCACGACCTGTGCTACCGCCTAAAAGGATAACAACATCGCCGTCTTGTGGCACTTCGCGGCGTACATTTTCAGCCGGAGCAGCCGCAATAACAGCGCCAATTTCCATACGCTTTGCGGCATAACCATCGTGGTAAATTTCATCAACAATACCTGTTGCCAAACCAATTTGGTTACCATAAGAAGAATAACCGTCAGCAGCGGTAGTAACAATTTTGCGTTGTGGAAGTTTACCTGCCATAGTTTCGCTAACACTCTTAAGTGGGTTAGCAGCACCTGTTACACGCATAGCACCGTAAACATAACTTCTACCTGAAAGTGGGTCACGAATTGCACCGCCGATACAAGTAGCAGCACCACCAAAAGGTTCAATTTCGGTTGGGTGGTTATGGGTTTCATTTTTGAAAAGAAGTAACCATTTTTCAGTTTCGCCATCAACTTCAACGTCAATCTTTACAGTACAAGCGTTAATTTCTTCGGATTCATCTAACTTGTCGAGTTTACCATCTTTTTTAAGTTGTCTGACAGCAATAGTTGCTAAATCCATAAGGCAAATTGGCTTTGTGCGACCCAAATTTTTACGAATTTCTAAATATTCATTATAAGTTTTTTGTAAAAGTTCATCTTCAAAAGTAACATTATCAATGTTAGTTAAGAATGTGGTATGGCGGCAGTGGTCAGACCAGTAAGTATCTATCATACGAATTTCGGTGATAGTTGGGTTGCGGTTTTCAGATTTAAAATAGTTTTGGCAGAATGCAATATCATCAGCATCCATAGCAAGACCATATTTTGAAACAAAATCTTCAAGACCTTTTCTATCAAGCTCTAAAAATCCTTCAACAGTTTCAACAGTTGTTGGAATATCGTAATTTACAATTAAAGTTTCGTATCTTTCAAGGGTGGCTTCTCTTGATTCAACAGGGTTAATAACATATTTCTTTATTGAAGCCAATTCTTCAGCGGTGATATCACCGTAAAGGCAATAAACCTTTGCAGTTTTCACTGTTGGACGCTCTTTTTGGGAAATAATTTGAATACATTGTGCGGCTGAATCTGCTCTTTGGTCGTATTGACCGGGTAAAAATTCAGTAGCAAAAACAGTAGCGCCGTTCGCATCAATTTCACTTGAAGTTATATCAAGTTGTGGTTCAGAAAATACTGTGTTTACTGCGTAATCAAATAAATCTTTTTCAATATTTTCAACATCATAACGGTTAATTACACGAACTTCTTTAACTGATTTAATTTGTAAAAGAGAGTTAATGTTATTAAGTAAGCCTTTAGCTTCGTTTGCTAATTCTTTTTTCTTTTCAACATAAACGCGGTAAACCATTATAGTACCTCCATTGCTTTTTTGCCAATATCTTTACGATAAAATGCATTATCAAATTTAACTTTTTCAACGTTTTTATATGCTAAATTAATAGCTGTTTTCAAATCGTTTGCTGTAGCAGTTACACCAAGAACTCTACCGCCCGCAGTTTTTAACACATTGTTTTCTAATTTAGCGCCGGCAACGAAAACGCCGTCAGCAACCGAAGAATCAATTTCGAGTTTAAAACCGCTTTCATATTTTGAAGGGTAACCGTTTGAAGCCATAACAACACAAGCAGCAGCACCATCTTTGAATTTAACTTCGGTTTCAGCTAATGTGCCGTTTGTAGTAGCCTTCATAATTGTTAAAAGGTCACTGTTAAGTAGTGGTAATACAACTTGGGTTTCAGGGTCACCAAAACGACAGTTGTATTCAATAACTTTAGGACCCTTCGGTGTTAACATAAGTCCAAAGTAAAGGCAACCTTTAAAGGTACGACCTTCACTGTTCATAGCATTGATTGTAGGAATAAATATTGTGTCGTAACAAATTTTTGCAATATCTTCAGTATAATATGGGTTAGGTGCAATTGTTCCCATACCGCCGGTGTTAAGACCTTTGTCGCCATCAAGCGCACGTTTATGGTCCATTGAAGAAACCATCGGAATAACGGTTTTACCATCAGTAAAGGATAGTACCGAAACTTCAGGACCAGTTAAAAATTCTTCAATAACGATATTGTTACCGCTTTCGCCAAAAATTTTATCTTCCATCATAGAGCGAACTGCGGCTTTAGCATCTTCGCGAGTTTCGGCGATAATAACACCCTTACCAAGCGCCAAACCATCAGCTTTAATAACTGTTGGAATTGGTGCGGTTTCTAAATATTCGAGAGCTTTTTCTAAATCGTTAAATACTTCATATTCTGCGGTTGGAATATTATATTTTTTCATAAGATTTTTTGAAAAAACTTTACTGCCTTCGATAATAGCAGCGGCTTTGTTAGGTCCAAAGCAGGGGATACCCGCTTCGGTTAAAGCATCGACTGCGCCGAGTACCAATGGGTCATCGGGAGCCACAACTGCATAATCAATACCGTTTTGTTTTGCAAATTCTACTTGTCTTTCAATTTCTTTTGCACCAATGTTAACAAGTGTTGCATCATTATACATACCGCCGTTACCGGGTAAGGCAAAAATTTCGGTAATTTCTTTATTTTCTTTTAATTTTTTAATGATAGCGTGTTCACGACCGCCACCACCTACAACCATTACTTTCATCAAAAATTCTCCTTAATAAATGGGGAAATTAGCACATAATTCTTGAACTTCTTTGCTAACACGTTCCTTATTGCCTTCAAAATCATCAACAATTTGACGAATCCAACTAGCAATCTTAACCATTTCTTTTTCTTTAAAGCCACGTGTTGTAACAGCAGGTGTACCAAGTCTTACACCACTTGTAACAAATGGGCTTTGTGGGTCATTAGGAATTGTGTTTTTATTAGCGGTAATATGAACTTCGTCAAGTCTATGTTCAAGTTCTTTACCTGTAATGCCTTCTTTGGTAAGTTTCAAAAGCATAAGGTGGTTATCTGTACCGCCTGAAACAAGTTCGAAACCTTCGTTCTGTAAAGCTTCTGCTAAAGCAGCAGCGTTTTTAACAACTTGTTTTTGATATTCTTTATATTCTTCGGTTAAAGCTTCACCAAGTGCTACAGCTTTAGCGGCAATAATATGCATTAAAGGACCGCCTTGAGTACCTGGGAATACTGCTTTATTAATTTTAAGGTAGATTTCTTCATCATTACAAAGAATCATACCGCCACGTGGACCGCGTAAGGTCTTGTGAGTAGTTGTAGTAACTACATGCGCATAGGGAAGTGGAGATGGATGAACACCTGCAGCAATTAAACCTGCAATGTGTGCCATATCAACCATTAAGTATGCGCCAACTTCATCAGCAATTTCTCTACAACGAGCAAAGTCAATAACTCTTGAATATGCAGAAGCACCAACTACAATAAGTTTTGGTTTGCATTCTAAAGCGATTTTTCTCATTTCATCATAGTCGATAGTCTCGGTTTCGTCACTAACACCGTAAGGAACAATGTTAAAGTATTTACCCGAAATATTAACAGGAGAACCGTGAGATAAGTGACCGCCTTGTTGTAAGTTCATACCCATTACAGTATCACCGGGTTGAACAAGGGCAAAGAAAGCGGCAAGGTTTGCGTTAGCACCACTGTGAGGTTGAACGTTTGCATAGTTGCAGCCAAATAACTTTTTAGCGCGTTCTCTTGCAATATCTTCAACAACGTCAACACATTGGCAACCGCCGTAGTAACGTTTTGTTGGGTAGCCTTCAGCGTATTTGTTAGTGAGTACGCCACCTGCAGCTAAAAGCACAGCCTTTGAAACAATGTTTTCACTTGCAATTAATTCAATATTGTGTCTTTGTCTTTGAAGTTCCTTATCACATGCTTCAAAAACCTCAAAATCATAATTTTTTAATTCGTCAAAAAAGTTCATAATTATTCTCCTTTATTAGTGATGGAATAAACGCATACCGGTAAATGCCATAGCAATACCGTATTTATTACAACAATCGATTACAGCATCATCACGAATAGAACCACCTGGTTCAGCAATATATGAAACGCCGCTTCTGAAAGCTCTTTCAATATTATCATCGAATGGGAAGAAAGCATCAGAGCCTAATGCTACACCGCTAATTGTTGAAAGGTATTCCTTAATTTCCGCATCGGTTAATGGGGAAGGCTGTGAAGTGAAATATTTTTGCCAATTACCATCAGCACAAACATCTTCTTCATTGCGGTTAATATATCCATCAATAACATTGTCGCGTGTTGGACGAGCAATATCACTCTTAAATGGAAGATTTAATACCTTATCGTGTTGGCGTAAGAACCAAGTATCAGCCTTGCTACCTGCAAGTCTTGTACAGTGAATACGAGATTGTTGACCTGCACCAACGCCAATAGCTTGTCCGTCAACTGCGAAGCAAACTGAGTTTGATTGAGTGTATTTCAATGTGATTAATGAGATAATTAAATCACGTTTTGCAGCATCAGGTAAGTTTTTGTTTTCTGTAACAAGGTTAGAAAGTAATTCTTCATCAATCTTAAAGTTGTTTCTACCTTGTTCAAAAGTAATACCATATACTTGTTTGGTTTCTTGAGGAGCAGGTATAAAGTTCGGGTCGATTTTTACAACGTTATAGTTGCCATTACGCTTTGATTTTAAAATCTCAAGTGCTTCAGGGTCATAGTCAGGTGCGATAACACCATCTGAAACTTCGCGTTTAATCAAAAGTGCGGTAGTAACATCGCATTTGTCAGATAATGCTACCCAGTCACCAAAAGAACACATACGGTCAGTACCGCGAGCACGAGCATATGCACAAGCAAGTAAGGAATCATCAAGACCTTCAATATCGTCTACAAAACAAGCCTTTTTGAGTTTTTCAGGTAATACAGTACCAACTGCGGCACTTGTAGGGCTAACGTGCTTAAATGAAGTAACAGCAGGAAGACCTAAAGCTTCTTTTAATTCTTTAACTAATTGCCAAGAGTTAAATGCATCAAGGAAGTTGATATAACCCGGTCTTCCGCAAAGAATTTCAATAGGTAATTCACTGCCATCGGCCATATATATTTTTGAAGGTTTTTGGTTAGGGTTACAACCGTATTTGAGTTCGAATTCTTTCATATTTATCTCCTTACTTATTTTTATTTACAATTCTAGATTCATATTTACCGCTTTCAAGGTCAATATATCTTACAAATAAAGAAACTTTATTGTCCTCATTCAAATTTTCCCAAACCAAATTGGTAAATGTATCGATATCACAGTCAGGGAGTTCTAATGTTTTAGGTTCTCCCTCAAAACTTGGTAACGGATTACCATCACATTTATAAGTATGAATAAACTTTGCTTTTCCTGGTAATGGATTACTGTAAGCAAAAGTGTATCTTTGGCAAGAAGAACCGTCACCATCAGCGGATTTTAAAATTGACATTGCGTAGTTCATATCACCGTTTTCAAGGCGAATTATACCTGAAATACGAGGTGTGAAGTTTGGCGCATCATCTTCAAATTCACGTGTGCGAAGAGATTGTTCAAATGTCATTTGTTTATCCATTAACTCGTATATAGTGTCTGTTTGGTCGCCATTAGTAACGATTGTTTTGTTGCCAAGTACTCTAACAGGTGCGTATATAATGAGGTGTGGGTCGGTCATTTTTGACTCATCAAAAGCCCTAGTGCGAATACCTTCACCGTCTTCAACAAAAACACGGTTACGGCTATTTTCACTTCTACCCATAATGAAATATGCAGTAATTGCTTTTTTACAGTCGGCACTTTTGCCAATAATAATTCCTCTGCCGTGGTAAGCTAAAGAATTAAGTTCGTTTTCGATAGACTTGATTTCCATTTTAACTCTCCTTGAAAAAATTAGTTAAGTTCTTTGCAAACTTTTTCAACAGCAAGTGGGAGAATTTTCCATTCAGCCTCTTGCATAACACGTTTTTGTAAGGTTTCGGCAGTATCGGTTTCTAAAATTTCAACAGCCTTTTGCATAATGATTTTTCCGCCATCGGGAATTTCATTAACAAAGTGAACTGTAGCACCGGTAACCTTAACACCATATTCGAGTGCCTTTTCGTGAACAGTAAGGCCGTAAAAACCTTTGCCACAAAAAGAGGGAATAAGGGAAGGGTGAACATTGATAATTCTATTAGCAAAGCGTGTTGTAAATTTTTCGCTTAAAATACACATAAAACCTGCTAAAACAATAATATCAATATTATTTTCTTCTAAAACTTGAATTAAATTTTCTTCAAATTTGTCGCCAAGTTCTTTTTTGTTGCAAACAATTTGTTTAATATCGGCTTTTTTTGCGCGTTCCAAAGCAAAAGCGTTAGGATTGTTTGAAACTACTAAAGTAATTTCGCCCGATTTAATAATACCGCTGCTCTTAGCATCAATTAGTGCTTGTAAGTTTGTGCCGCCACCTGAAACTAAAACCGCAATGTTAACTTTTTTCATACTACACCTTATATAATTGTAATTTTGTTGTCAGATTTAACGATTTTACCAATTACGTAAGCATCGTCACCGTTGTCTTTAAGAATTTGAATTGCTTTATCAACTTCTTCCTTTGGTACAACAACGCTCATACCAACGCCCATATTATATGTATTATACATATCTCTTTCAGGAATGTTTCCTGTCTTTTGTAAAAGTTCAAAAATTGGGAGAACGCGAATGTTTTCTTTAATAATTTCAGCACCAAATCCGTCAGGAATACTTCTTGGAATATTTTCATAGAAGCCGCCGCCTGTAATATGAGAAATAGCGCGAACGTTTACTTTTTCTAAAAGTGCCAAAATTGATTTAACATAAATTTTAGTAGGTGTTAAGAGGGTTTCGCCGAGGGATTTACCGCCGAGTTCTTCATAAGTTTTTGAAAGGTCGCAATTTTCAACATCAAAAACTTTGCGAACAAGTGAAAAACCGTTTGAATGAACACCAGAAGAAGGAAGAGCAATAACAACATCGCCTTCTTGCATAGTATTGTTATCAAGAATTTTTTTCTTATCAACAATACCAACTGCAAAACCTGCAAGGTCATAATCATCTATAGGCATCATACCAGGGTGTTCAGCAGTTTCACCGCCAATTAAAGCAGCGCCCGATTGAACACAACCTTCAGCAACACCGCCAACTATTTCAGCGATTTTTTCAGGAATGTTTTTGCCACAAGCAATATAATCAAGGAAGAATAATGGTTTTGCGCCGCAACAAATAATATCGTTAACACACATAGCAACAGCGTCAATACCGATTGTGTCGTGTTTGTCCATTAAAATCGCGAGTTTAACCTTTGTGCCGCAACCATCAGTACCACTAACGAGGACAGGTTCTTCATAGCCTAAAGGCAAACCAAAGCAACCGCCAAAGCCACCAACATCATCAAGGCAACCATCGTTACGTGTTCTTTTTATATGATTTTTCATAAGTTCAACTGCTTTATAACCGGCAGTAATATCAACACCGGCAGCAGCATAAGATTGAGATTGAGAGTTCTTCATAATAGTAATTCCTTTTTTTATTATTCTTTACCGTTCCAACAGTAAGTGCAAAGTTTACATTCATCAATGCCGATAGCTTTAATTAAGCCATCAAGAGATTGGAATTCAAGAGAAGAAAAGTTGAATTTTTCGCAAATAGCTTTTCTTAAATTTTTACCTCTTTGTGTTTCAGAATCGCTATATTCTTCAATATAGTTAAATCCTTCTTCTCCTTCAAGTTCTAAAATTATTCTACGGGCAATTAGTTCCAAATCGCTTGTAGCTCTTGAAAAATTAAGGTATTTACAACCATACATAATTGGGGGACACGCAGAACGCATATGGACAGATTTTGCACCATTACTATAAAGAAAATCAACAGTTTCTTTAAGTTGTGTTCCGCGCACAATAGAATCATCAACAAAAAGTAAATTTTTATCCTTAATAAGTTCGGGAATGGGTATTTGCTTCATTTTAGCTATCTTGTTGCGTTCGTTTTGCTTTGTCGGTGTGAAACTTCTCGCCCAAGTAGGAGTATATTTAATAAAGGCACGAGCAAAATGATTTCCGCTTGCGTTTGCATAACCGATTGCGTGAGGTGTACCTGAATCAGGAACACCTCCAACAAAATCAATTTCATCATTGAAACCGGATTTTTCATCATTTCTTGCCATTATTTTACCGTTTTTATAACGCATTATTTCAACATTGACACCTTCATAAGCTGAGGTGGGATAACCAAAATAACTCCAAAGGAAAGAACATATTTTCATTTTGTCGCCGGCCGGTTTTAAAACTTTTAAACTGTCAGCAGTAAGTTCAACAATTTCAGCAGGACCTAATTCTTTTACATTTTCGTATCCAAGTTTTAGGTATGCAAAAGATTCGAAAGAAACACAGTAACCATCATCGTTTTTACCAACTAAAACAGGGATTCTACCTAATCTATCACGAGCTGCAATAAGGGTACCGTCATCCTTTAGAATTAGTATAGAAGCAGTACCATCAATAACCTCTTGAGCAAAAGAAATACCTTCAACAAAAGAGTCTTTTTGATTTATTAAAGCAGCAATTAGTTCAGTAGAATTAACTTTACCACCAGTCATAGCGGTAAAATGACCGCCGTTAGTAGAAAAATATTGTTTTACAAGTTGTTCTGAATTGTTAATTCTGCCAATAGTACAAATAGCATAGACCCCAATTTTTGAATTAATTAAAATAGGTTGTGGGTCGAAATCGCTTATACAACCAATAGCAGAAGTACCTTTCATTTCATCGAAAATATCTTCAAACTTTGTTCTAAAAGGGGAGTTTTGAATATTGTGAATTTCACGTTGTAGTCCCAATTCAGAATCATAAACGGCAACACCTGCACGGCGAGTGCCTAAATGAGAATGATAGTCAGTGCCATAAAACACATCATAAACAGAATCTTTTTTACTGACTATGCCGAAAAAACCGCCCATTATTTTCTCCTTATATATGAGTTATTGTTATGCAAAGAAAAGTTTTGAAAGAGTCATCGGGTCAATATATTCGCCGTTCTTGTATACACGCATATTACCAGAAGCTATTTCATCAATAAGCATTACGTTGCCATCTGCATCGTAACCAAATTCAAATTTAATATCATAAAGGTCAAGACCTTTTTCTTTAAGGTCATCAGCAACGATTTTTGTGATTTGTTGTGTCATAACTTTGATATCTTCATATTGTTTGTCTGTCATAACACCAAGTGCTACAAGAGCATCTTTAATTACAAGTGGGTCGCCTTTAGCATCGTTCTTAAATGTCATTTCAACATAAGCAGGAAGGTCAGCGCCTTCTTCAATATAATCGCCATATCTGCGAATAAAGCTACCAACTGCTTTGTAACGGCAAATTACTTCAAGACCGTGACCAAAAACTTTTGCAGGAAGAACTTCCATAGTTGTGTCGTTAAGGTTTGCATCAACATAATGAGTTTTGATACCTGCGGCATTTACTTTTTCAAAGAAGTAAATAGACATACGAAGGTTAACATCACCAACGCCGTCGATTGTAATACCAACTTGGTTTTCGCCTGGATCGAAAACGCCATCTTTACCTGTGCAATCATCTTTGAACTTTAATAAGCAGTTGCCGTTTTCAAGAGCGAAAACATCTTTTGTTTTACCTTTGTACAATAATTTCTTTTCCATAGTTTATATACTCCTTTAAAATTATAATTTTTCCAAAATTGCAGCATCTTTTTCAAGAACAGCCTTAGCATCGGTAATGCGTTTAGCATCCAACTTTTCAGCTAATTCTTCATCAGATACGGCAAGGATTTGTATTGCAAGAAGGGCAGCGTTTGCAGCACCATCAATAGCAACTGTAGCAACGGGGATACCTGTTGGCATTTGAACGGTTGAAAGTAAAGCATCAATTCCGTTTAAATAACCTGATTTTATCGGAATACCGATAACGGGGATTGTTGTATTCGCAGCAATAGCACCCGCAAGGTGAGCCGCCATACCCGCAGCGGCAATAATTGCACCAAATCCGTTTTTACGAGCGTTAACGCTAAACTCTTTAGCTTCAACAGGTGTGCGGTGTGCAGAAAATACGTGAATTTCGTAAGGAACATCAAAGCTCTTTAACATATCAACTGCTTTTTTAACAATTGGTAGGTCGCTATCGCTTCCCATAATAATACCGATTTTTTTCATAAAACCCTCCTGAAATGTTTTGAAAATATAAAAGGGCACACTAATCCAATAGAAAAAGTGTGCCCAGACGGTCGGCTAAAATTAGTTCTTTAGACACGTGGTGCTCCACTTAATATGGCATATAAAATCATATAGATTTTTGCGCCTTTCCGTCAGTCAAAAAAGAACTATAAAATTTACTATTTGATTATATCATTTATCCGTGTCTTTGTCAATTAAATTAAATGAAAAAATTTATTAAATTTTGTTTAAAAAATAGTTATTTTGTTAAAAATTATATTTATATATTTTACGCTATTGACTTTTGGTGTTTATTTGTTAAAATAGATATGATAAAAATTTATTTGGAGGGATTACAATGAAAATCAAGCCATTACTTGATAATGTTGTAGTTAAATTCACAAACCAAGAAGATACTACAATGAGTGGAATTGTTTTAACTAATTCTACAAAAGAAAAACCACAAATTGCTGAGGTTATAGCTGTAGGTCCTGGTGGAAAAGTTAACGGCGAAGATGTAAAAATGTCCGTACGTGTTGGCGATAAGATAATTGCTGCAAAATATTCGGGAACAGAAATTAATATTGATGGTGCTCAATATTACATTATGCATCACAATGATATTTTAGCTATAGTTGAATAATTGGAGGTTGTTTTATGGCTAAAGATATAATTTTTGGCGAAGAAGCAAGAAAAGCTTTGCAAAGCGGTGTTGATAAATTAGCCAATGCCGTTAAAGTAACATTAGGCCCAAAGGGTAGAAATGTTGTTTTAGATAAAAAGTTTGGTTCACCTTTAATCACAAATGATGGTGTAACAATCGCAAAAGAAATTGAACTTAAAAATCCTTTTGAAAATATGGGTGCTCAACTTGTAAAAGAAGTATCTGTTAAAACTAACGATGCTGCAGGTGACGGTACAACTACCGCTACTGTTTTAGCGCAATCCCTTATAAACGAGGGTATGAAGAATGTTGCTGCCGGTGCTAACCCAATGGTTGTTAAAAAAGGTATTAAATTAGCAGTTGATACTGCTATTGAAACCGTTATTAAAAACTCTAAAAAAGTAAGCGGAAGCGAGGATATTGCCCGTGTTGCTACCGTTTCTTCAGGTGATGAAGTTATAGGTAATCTTATTGCCGAAGCAATGGCAAAAGTTAGTGCTGACGGTGTAATTACCGTTGAAGAATCAAAAACTGCTGAAACCTATTCAGAAGTTGTTGAAGGTATGCAGTTTGACCGTGGTTATATAACACCTTATATGGTTACCGATTCTGAAAAAATGGAAGCGGTTTTAGATGATGCTCTTATCCTTATTACCGATAAGAAAATTACTAATATTCAAGAAATTTTGCCACTTTTAGAGCAAATTGTTCAAGCGGGTAAAAAACTTTTAATTGTTGCTGAAGATATCGAGGGTGAAGCCCTTTCAACCCTTATCGTTAATAAACTTCGCGGTACATTTACTTGCGTTGCTGTTAAGGCTCCTGGTTTTGGCGATAGAAGAAAAGAAATGCTTCGCGATATCGCAATTTTAACCGGTGGTGAAGTTATTACCGAAGAATTAGGTCTTGACCTTAAGGAGACCGGGCTTTCACAACTTGGTCGCGCTCGTCAAGTTAAGGTTGGCAAAGAAAATACAATCATTGTTGATGGTGCGGGTGATTCTGCGGCTATTAATGATAGAGTTAACCAAATTAGAAACGAAATTGCGATTACAACTTCTGATTTTGACCGCGAAAAACTTCAAGAACGCCTTGCAAAACTTTCAGGCGGTGTTGCTGTAATTAAGGTTGGCGCTGCAACCGAAATTGAAATGAAGGATAAAAAACTTCGTATTGAAGATGCTCTTTCTGCTACTAAGGCTGCAGTTGAAGAGGGTATTGTTGCAGGTGGCGGTGTTGCACTTGTAAACGCTATTCCTGCGGTTACTGCTTTACTTGAAACCGTTTCGGGTGATGTTAAAACCGGTGTTCAAATTGTTTTAAAATCTTTAGAAGCGCCTATTCGCCAAATCGCATTCAATGCAGGTATTGAAGGTTCAGTTATTGTTGAAAAAATCGTATCAAGCGGTAAGGCTAACTACGGTTTTGATGCTTATAACGAAGTTTATACCGATATGATTGATGCAGGCATTGTTGACCCAACTAAAGTTACCCGTTCAGCACTTGAAAATGCTGCAAGTGTGGCTTCAATGGTGCTTACAACCGAAAGTTTGGTTGCCGATAATCCTGAAGATGCTGCAAACGCTGCCGCAGCCGCTGCTGCCGCTGCAGGTGCAGGCGGAATGTACTAATTTATAATGCATAAAAAAGGCTTGGGAAACCCAAGCCTTTTTATGTTTTGAATGTAAAATGTAAAGTGTAAAATGTAAAATTAATGTGTCGCGAAGCGACATGTAATATAGTCGGCAACGCCGACACCGAAACTTTACACTTTTCATTTTGCACTTTGCATTTAAGTGTTGTTGACAATGGTAAATATTAGTACTATAATATTAATATCGTTAACTTTAAGGGTGATTTTTGTGAAAAAAATAATATCTGTATTTTTGTGTGTGGTATTGCTTTTAGGTGTGCTACCTTCGGGTGTAGTATCAGTAGGTGCGGCAACTTCCGGTTATTATACCTATACTGTATCAAATGGTGAGGCTACAATTACTGATGTTGATGGGTCAATTAGGGGTGTTGTAACTATCCCATCAACATTAGGCGGATATCCTGTAACAACTATAGGTAACGGTGCATTTTCTAATTGTACTTCACTTACAAGTATAACAATACCTGATAGTGTAACAACTATAGGTTCTTATGCATTTCGATATTGTGATTCACTTACAAGTATAACAATACCTAATAGTGTAACAACTATAGGTAACGGTGCATTTTCTAATTGTACTTCACTTACAAGTGTAACAATACCCGATAGCGTAACAACTATAGGTAAGAATGCATTTGAATATTGTACTTCACTTACAAGTGTAACAATACCCGATAGCGTAACAACTATAGGTGATTATGCATTTCAATTTTGTACTTCACTTACAAGTGTAACAATACCTAGTAGAGTAACAACTATAGCTTGTAATGCATTTATTGAATGCACTTCATTAAAAAATATAACAGCTTCTGAAAATAACAAGTATTATTCTTCAATAGATGGTGTTTTATTTAATAAAAATAAAACAACGATAGTTTGTTTTCCATCAGGTAAAAGTAGCGAGGAATATATAATACCTAATAGTGTGATAGCTATAGGTAATTTGGCATTTTATTCGTGTCATTTACTTAAAAGTGTAACTATACCTAATAGTGTAACAACTATAGGTTATAGTGCGTTTGCTAAGTGTTATTTACTTACAAGTATAGTAATACCTAATAGTGTAACAACTATGGATGATTTTGCGTTTTATTATTG
>JAZNCS010000035.1:0-31148 GCA_045587685.1 Acutalibacteraceae bacterium | reverse complement strand
ACTATTGAAAAATTCAAAAAAATGTTTTATAATTAATTGTTAAAAAATTTAATCCTTTTTATAGGAAAATTGTTCATTAGAGAGGAAAGAAAAGTTTATGTCAGAAAATACACGCCGCGTTGGTACAGTTTCAAGAGGTATTCGTTGCCCAATTATTCGCCAAGGTGATAACCTTGCCGATATAGTTGCAACAAGCGTTTTAGAAGCTGCCGAAATAGAAGGTTTTGAAATCAAGGATAGAGATGTTATTTCTATTACGGAATCAATAGTTGCTCGTGCACAAGGCAACTATGCAACAGTTGACAATATTGCCCAAGATGTTAAATCAAAATATGGGGAAGAAACTATTGGTGTAATTTTCCCAATTCTTTCTCGTAACCGTTTTGCTATTTGCTTAAAAGGTATAGCAAGAGGTGCTAAAAAAATAGTTTTAATGTTAAGCTATCCATCGGATGAGGTTGGTAACTCACTCGCAACTTACGACCTTATTGATGAAGCTGGAATTAATCCTTATTTAGATGTTTTAAGTTTAGAAAGATATCGTGAAGTTTTCGGTGTTCAAAAACTTGAGTTTACCGGCGTTGACTATGTTGAGTATTATGCAAACCTCATTAAAGCAGAGGGCGCAGAAGTTGAAATTATTTTTGCTAACCAAGCAAAAGCAATTCTTGATTATACCGATTGTGTTCTTACTTGCGATATTCATACAAGAGAACGTACAAAGCGCCTTTTAAAACAAGCAGGTGCAAAAATTGTTTACGGTTTGGATGATATTTTAAATAAATCTATAAACGGTAGCGGTTGCAACGAAACTTATGGTCTTTTGGGCTCAAATAAATCTACCGAAGATTCTATTAAACTTTTCCCAAGAGAATGTAAGCAATTAGTGCTTGATATACAAAAGATAGTTTTGGAAAGAACCGGTAAACATGTTGAAGTAATGGTTTATGGTGACGGTGCGTTTAAAGATCCTAAGGGTAAGATTTGGGAACTTGCTGACCCTGTTGTTTCTCCTGCATTTACTGATGGCCTTATCGGTACACCTAATGAATTAAAACTTAAATACTTGGCTGACAATGATTTTAAAGACCTTTCGGGCGAAGAACTTAAAAAGGCAATTTCCGAAAGTATTAAAGCGAAAGATGGTTCAAGCCTTGTAGGTAATATGGCGGCTCAAGGTACAACACCTCGTCAACTTACTGACCTTATTGGTTCACTTTGTGACCTTACAAGTGGTTCAGGTGACAAGGGTACACCTGTTGTTCTTGTTCAAGGTTACTTTGATAATTATACTAATTAATTACGGGAGGAAAAATATATGAATGGAAATGTACGTCCCGAATCAATGGCTCGTATTACAACAAAAGAATTAGCTGATGCATTTATTGCTGAACAAGTTGAGGCTGTTCGTGCTCAAGTAGGGGACAAAAAGGTTCTTTTGGCTCTTTCGGGCGGCGTAGATTCTTCGGTTGTTGCGGCTCTTCTTATTAAGGCTATTGGTAAACAATTAGTTTGTGTTCACGTTAATCACGGACTTATGCGTAAAGATGAATCAGAAAATGTTATCAAATTATTTAAGGATGGGCTTGATGCTAACCTTATTTATGTTGATGCTACCGACCGTTTTCTTGATTTACTTGCAGGTGTTAGCGACCCTGAAAGAAAAAGAAAAATTATTGGCGCTGAGTTTATAAATGTTTTTGCGGATGAAGCAAGAAAACTCGATGATATTGATTTCTTGGCTCAAGGCACAATTTATCCTGATATACTTGAAAGTGTTAAACAAGCTGAGGGTAAAAAGGCAGTTAAGTCTCACCATAATGTTGGCGGACTTCCTGAAGACCTTAATTTTGAGCTTGTTGAACCTGTAAAACTTTTATTTAAGGATGAAGTTCGTGTTGTTGGTGAGGCTTTAGGTCTCCCACACGCAATGGTTTATCGTCAACCATTCCCAGGCCCTGGCCTTGGCGTTCGTTGCTTGGGTGCAATTACAAGAGACCGCTTACACGCTCTTCGCGAGGCTGACGCAATTTTGCGTGACGAATTTGATAAATGCGGTCTTGCTGAAAAGGTTTGGCAGTATTTTGTGGTTGTTCCTGATATTAAGAGTGTTGGCGTTAAGGATGAAAGCCGCTATGAAGGTTGGCCTGCAATTATCCGCGCAGTTAACACTACTGACGCTATGACTGCTACTGTTGAAGAAATCCCATATGCTGTTTTGCATAAAATTACCGACCGCATTACCCACGAAGTAGAGGGTATTAACCGCGTACTTATGGATTTAACACCAAAACCTGTCGGCACAATCGAGTGGGAATGATTTTGCTCTGCAAAATCAACTATGATCGTTTCGCAGAAACAAGAATATCATAACGTTTGGCGAAGCCAAATTCATAACTTTAAACTCATAACTAAAAATACTCAACGCGAAATGAGTTATCAGTTATGATTGCCTTCGGCAAGTTATGAAAGGCTTCGCCTTGTTTGTTTTTTAGGAGGATATTATGACAAATAGTGTTTTGCGAGAAAAATCAAAATTATTTGCAAAAGAAATCGTTTTTCTTTGCAGACGGATTAAAGAAAATAAAATCGAAGGTGTTTTAATTAATCAACTGCTTAAAAGTGGAACGTCTGTTGGTGCAAATGTCCACGAAGCACAGTATGCGCAAGGCACGAAAGATTTTATTTCAAAATTTGAAATTGCTCTTAAGGAATGTAATGAAAGCGAATATTGGCTTGAGCTTCTTTATGAAACGAATTCTATCAACCAAGTGGAATTTAAAAAGTTTCAAAATAGTTGTATTGAAATTAGAAGAATGCTAGTTTCGACAGTTACAACATTAAAAAATAGGCAAAAAGGGTAAATTCTCGCATCCTCAAAATTTAACAAAAAATGAAAAAGACCTTATGTGGCACATAGTTTTGGCTACATAAGGTCTTTTTTATATGGTTTATAATCTTTCGGCAAGTTCCAAAATAAGTTTTTCGGTTTTTTCCCAACCAAGACAAGGGTCGGTAATAGATTTACCATAGGTGTGTTCATCTTTTGCTACCGCGCCGTCTTCAATATAACTTTCAATCATAAGGCCTTTAACCATTTTCTTTATATCGGAATTATGGTTACGGCTATAAACAACGTCGTTAGCAATTCTAACTTGTTCGAGATATTTTTTACCCGAATTAGAGTGGTTTGTATCAATTATAACCGAAGGATTTTGAAGACCGCTTTCTAAATAGAGATTATTTAGTTTAACAAGGTCTTCATAATGGTAATTGGAAATATTCTTGCCTGAGTAATCAACAAACCCTCGTAAAATTGCGTGAGCGTAAGGGTTGCCTTTGCTTTCAACTTCCCAACCGCGATAGAGAAAAGTGTGTCCGCTTTGCGCGGCTTTTATTGCGTTCATCATAATAGAAAGGTCGCCACTTGTTGGGTTTTTCATTCCAACAGGTTCGTTTAAGCCACTTGAAACAAGGCGGTGTTGTTGATTTTCAACCGAACGCGCACCAATAGCAACATAAGCCAAAAGGTCGGACAAATATCTATGATTTTCGGGGTAAAGCATTTCATCCGCACAGGTGAATCCGTAATCCTTTAAAGCGGTCATATGAAGGTCACGAATGGCAATTATGCCTTTAAGCATATCGGGTTTTTGGTCGGGGTCGGGTTGGTGAAGCATACCCTTGTAACCTTGACCTGTTGTTCTTGGTTTATTTGTATATATTCTTGGAATAATAAAAATTTTGTCTTTTACCTTTTCTTCTATTCTTTTAAGGCGGGAAATATAGTCCAAAACAGGTTCTTTATGGTCGGCTGAACAAGGACCAATTATAAGTAAAAATTTATCCGACTCGCCCGAAAAGATTGATTTAATTTCTAAATCACGACTTGCCTTTACTGCCGCCATTTGTTCAGTTAAAGGGTATTGACTTTTAACTTCTTTAGGTATTGGAAGTTTTCTATTAAATTGCATATTCATTTTTAAGACCTCATTTCTTGTCAAACAGAGTTCTACGGGAAGTTGAAAGGCGCATCATAGCCTTCATATTTTCAGTATCATTATTTTTTAGGTAACCGTATAGTTTTTCAAAAGATTCACGGTATCTATCCATTTCTTTTAAGAGAGGTTCTTTATTTGCTAAAAAGAGTTCACTCCACATTTCTTCATTAATTTTTGCAATTCGGGTTAAATCTCTAAAAGAGTCGCCGGTATAATTAACAAGGTCAGGGTCGTCACTTGCACACATCAAAGAAACGGCAATACAGTGGGTCAACTGCGAAAGAAAGGCTATCATAGAGTCGTGTTTTTCAGGGGACAAAATCGCAACCTGCTTAAAACCGAGTAAATAGCCTAATTGTTTGCAAAGCAAAATAGCTTCGGGCGTATTTTTAAGGGTCGGAACAACAATGTAGTTTGCATCTTGGAAAATTCTATCATCACTGTTTTTAACGCCACCAACTTCTTTACCTGCCATAGGGTGAGCGGATATGAATTCAACGCCATCGGGCAGTGAATCTTGTATTTCGTTAACGATACAACTTTTAACGCCCGTAACGTCGGTTAAAATTGTGCCTTTTTTAAAAAGTTTGCCATTTTGATTTACCCATTCTTTAAATATGTGAGGGTACAAAGCAAAAACAACTATGTCGGCAGTTGATATGTATTCTTCGTTTATTTCGGTAGTGCCGCGGTCAATAATTCCATTTTCTAAAGCGTATTCAATGTCGGAAGGTTCTTTTGTTATAGCACTAACATAAAAACCTTTTTTGCGAAGTGCCATAGCGTAACTTCCGCCTAAAAGACCAAGACCTACTATAAGTATTTTCTTTTGCGCAATGAGTATCATTCTAAAACAAGTCCTATTCCTAATGATTTAAGTTTACTAAAAAAGTCAGGGAAACTTTTATTAACGGCTTCTACTCCGATTATTTCGCCACCTAAAAGAGAACAAAGTACCGCAAACGACATAACGATTCTATGGTCGTTGTGTGAAAAAATAGGTTCTTTTGGGGTAGAAAGTTTGCATTTTTTAATGTAAAAAGAATTTTCGCTTATTACGGTTTCTACTGAGAATTTTGCAAGTTCTTTTTGCATAGCAACGGCGCGGTCACTTTCCTTAATTTTAAGTCTTGCCGTGCCGGTAAATTTATAATCGCCGCCTAAAGCCGCACCTAAAGCAAAAACAATTGGCGCGAGGTCAGGGCAGTCCGACAAATCAAATTCCCTAACATTTCGGCTCATTTGTTTAAAAATATCAGCATAAACAAGGTCGCCTTGAATAGAGTTTGAGTTAATGCCTTCAATAGTTACATTTGAACCCATGTAATTAAGTGCTTCAAAGAATGCCGCGTTTGAGCAGTCCCCTTCGACAGTATAATCAAAGTTTTTATACTGCATAGAGCCTTTTATATAAAAAACATTTTCTTTTCTATCAATTTTTACGCCGAATTTTTCAAGTACGTTGGTGGTTATATTTACATAGGACTCACTTTCAAACTTGCCTTCAATTTTAATTTGGCTATCGCCTTTAAGTAAAGGGAGAGTGAATAAAAGTCCTGTTATAAACTGGCTTGAAATATTGACGGGGATATTATAGCAACCAGATTTCAATTCGCCACATATATCGGCAAAGTCTAAACCGGTTTCAAAGGTGATATTGTTTTGCTTTGCAATATTTTTATAAATATCTAACGGGCGTTCAAAAAGTCTTCCAGTGCCGTTTAGTCTAACATTAGTATTGCTTAACATACAAAGCGGGATTAAAAAGCGCAGTGTTGAACCGCTTTCATTACAAAAAGCCGAAACGTTTTGCGGCAAATTGAATGGGTCAAGTCCGCCAATAGTTACTGTGTCACCGTTAATTTGAACATTAGCGCCTAACGCTTTAAGGCAGTTAATGGTAGCTTCAATGTCCTTTGAAAAAGCGATATTTTTAATAACACTTTTTTCTGAAAGCGCACCGCATATAAGCGCTCTATGAGCAAAACTTTTTGATGGTGGCGCTAAAACTGTACCGTTCGCTTTTGAAGGAAATATTTTAGCAATCACTTTTTTCACCTTCTAAAGCAACAAGGGTTTCTAAAGCTTTTAAATAGCCTTTAAAACCTAAACCTTGAATGGTTTTAACACAAGCCGCACGAATATAACTTACACTTCTAAAATCTTCTCTTTTTGAAGTGTCCGAAATATGTACCTCAACAGTTGGAATTCCAACCGCCTTTACAGCATCAAGCAAAGCAACGCTTGTGTGGGTGTAAGCCGCGGGGTTTATAACAATACCGTCAGTATTTCCAAAGGCTTGTTGAATTTTGTCTACCAAATCACCCTCGTGGTTAGATTGGTAAATTTCAACCTCTATGTTAAGTTCTTTTGCTTTATTGTTAATCATAGAGCAAAGGGTATTGTAATCTTGTTTGCCGTAAATATCGGGCTCTCTAATACCTAGCATATTTAAATTTGGTCCGTTTAAAACTAAAATTTTCATAAGTTCAATTCCTTTAAAATTAAAGCAATATTTTCTTCTATATTTTCAGTGCAGCTAATATGTATATCACAACTCGAACAATAGACCGAATATCTTTCATCAAAACGCTTTTTAAGGTCGTGAATATTAGAGGAAAGAGGTCTATCGTCAGTTGGTAATATATTTTCAATAGGTCTATCTAAAAATATTATTCTTCCGTTTTGTTTTAAAAGGTTAATATTTTCTGGTCTTTTAACAACACCGCCACCGGTTGAAATAATTTTGCTACTAAGAGAGGAAACTTCTTTTACAACTAAAGATTCAATATCTCTAAAAGCGGTTTCACCTTTTAATTCAAAAATTTCGGGTATAGGTGTGTTTTCTTTAGTGACTATAAGTTCGTCGGTATCAATAAAATCTTTTGAAAGTTCTTTTGAAAGTGCTTTTCCTATGGTTGTTTTGCCACACCCAGGCATACCTATTAAAACAATATTTTCTTTATGTTTATAAAGGTCGTTATATATTTTTTCCACTTCTTTAGTTGAAACATCTTTTTCAACAAATTTTTCTGCCGCCGCGGCTGCTTGGGAAACAAGCATATATAGTCCGCCAACTGCTTTAATGCCTCTTTGTTTAGTATCACAAACCAACTTTGTTTTAAGCGGATTATAAATAGCATCAACAACGCCGCAAAGATTATGAAATTTTTCTATTTCTACAGCGCTTTCGTTTATATTTGGATACATTCCGCAAGGAGTGGTATTTATAATAACCTCTATTTCACGCTCTATTTCGTAAAGTTTTTCGTACGATATAGAGTTTTCTTTGCCTGACTTGGAAACAACATAAATTTTTGTAGCACCTAAACTTTCGGCAACCGCTTTTGCAGTTTTTGAGGTACCGCCGCTACCGAGTATAGCAACGGTTTTGCCTTCAATTTCAATATTGTTTTTTTGTATCAGGTCGCGCATACCATAAAAGTCGGTGTTGTATCCGTAAAGTTTTCCGTTTTTATTAACAACAGTATTAACAGCACCGATTTTCTTTGCGGTCTCGCTTATTTCATCTAAAAAAGGAATAACGGTTTGCTTATAAGGAATAGTTACATTTATAGCTTTAAATTCCTTTTTTGTTAAAAAGTCCGCTATTTCAGTTTCGGGAATTTCTAACAAGGAATAGTTATACCCGAAAAGTTTATTGTGAATAGTGGGTGAAAAACTGTGGCCTAATTTTGCGCCTATAAGTCCGTATTCAATCATTCTGCTAACCAGTCCGTTCCAAGTCTTGTTGTTAGCATATCGGCAATAACTAAAGCGGTGACACAGTCAACCACAACACATGCTCTATGAGCAATACAAGGGTCGTGTCTACCTTTAGAAGCAAGTATGCTATCGCTCAAATTTAGCATATCAACGGTTTCTTGTTCTTTTAAAATGGTAGGGGTAGGTTTTATAGCGCAACGGAAAAGCAAAGGCATACCGTTTGTTATACCGCCGTTTATACCGCCGTTATTATTGGTTTTAGTTAAAATCTTTTCATCTTCTATGTAGAATGTATCGTTAGCGGTAGAGCCTTTCATATCAGCAATAGAAAAACCTGCGCCAAATTCAACACCCTTAACTGCAGGGATAGAGAAAAGCATATGAGAAAGCAAACCTTCTACAGTGTCAAACCAAGGCTCACCCAAACCTGCCATTAAGCCGGTAACAGCAGTTTCAAGTATTCCGCCAACACTGTCGCCCTCTTTTTTAGCATTCAATATATTTTCTTTCATAAGGTTTCCCGCGTTTTCATCTAAAACAGGGAATTCGTTATTATATATTGCTAAAATATCATCGTTAATATTTTGAAAATCTCGGTCCTCAACACCTGCGCATTTTTTAAGGTGTGTTCCAATTTTAATACCCTTTGTGTTTAGTGCAGACATAACTAAAGCACCTGCCGCAACTAAAGCCGCAGTAATTCTTCCACTAAAGTGACCACCACCGCGGTAATCTTCAAAACCGTGGTATTTAGAGAAAGCGGTAAAGTCAGCGTGGGAAGGTCTTGCTAACCAACGGGTATCTTTATAGTCAACGGATTTAGTATCGGAGTTGGGGATTATTATACAAATAGGTGTGCCTGTGGTTTTGCCCTCGAAAATACCACTTACAATTTTAAAAGGGTCGGCTTCAACACGAGCGGTTGAAATATCGCCCGCGGGTCTACGGCGAGAAAGCATTGAAGAAATAAAATCTAAATCAACGCAAATACCGGGTGCTAAACCATCAATAACTGCGCCTATTGCTTCACCGTGACTTTCACCGAAAAGTGTAACTGATAGGTTGTTTCCTATAGTGTTTTTCATTTTTCTAACCCCTTTCTTATTAGTGCTTCGTATTCGCAAAACGGCATAGTTTTAAGTTCGTATGTTCCTATATTTTCTACAAAAACAACTGTTATATCTTCGCCGCTCATTTTTTTATCGTGTTTTACGGCTTTTAGTATTTTACTTAAATCACCGCTAAAGTCAGTTGGTAAATTCAAATTGTTTAAAACTACTTTTAAGCGTTTTGCAACATCTTCACTGCACATAGGTATCATACCCGTCGCAACACATTCTCCGTGGTAATAATTTTCCATATCGTTAACGGTTTCAATCGCGTGTGCTAAAGTGTGACCGAAGTTAAGTATTTTTCTAAGGCTTGATTCGTGTTCATCTTGTTCAACAACGCTTTTCTTTATTGTGAGCGCTCGAGCTATAATATCATCGATTAGGTAATTTTCTTTGCCTTTTTCGAACATTTCAAAAAGTTCAGCGTCACTAGTAAGCGCCATTTTGACCGCTTCGGCAAGTCCGTTAGAAATTTGTCTTTGGGGAAGAGTTGAGAGTGTGTCAGGGTCAATAAGCACTGCTTTTGGTGGGTAAAAAGCGCCAACAATATTTTTTAAACCCTTGAAATCTATAGCGGTTTTTCCGCCGATAGATGAGTCAACCTGAGATAGAACGGTTGTAGGAATATTGTAAAAATCAACGCCGCGCATATATGTTGCGGCAGTAAAACCTGCTAAATCGCCTACAACACCGCCACCTACTGCTATAACACAATCACTTCTTGTAAGTCCAAAGTTTATCATTTCTTCTAAAAGAAGTTTGTAGATTTGAATTTGTTTTGATTGTTCGCCCTCAGGGAAAGTGAATATTTTTGCTTCTTTGCAACATTTAGCAACCGTTTTTGAATACTCTTTAGGTACGCCGCTATCGGTAACAATAAATACTTTTCTATTTAATTTGAGGTATGTATCGGCTTTATTTAAAATACCTCTTTGTAATACAATATTATATTCACCTTGTGAGGTTTTTACAGGTATAATCATTACCCATTCTCCTAAATTAAAGTTTAATTTCTTTTTCAAAACTGCCTACAATTTTTATATTATTACAGCAGTTTTCGAGTTCTTTTAACATTTTTTCACCTTCTACGCTATTTATGTTGCCTTCGCCTTCGGCGTAGAAGTAGTAATCCCAAATAAGTTCTTTGGTTGGGCGGCTTTTCAAAGCTTTAAGGTTAAATCCGTGTTCGCCTATAACCGAAATTGCTTTACCAAGTGAACCTGCCTCGTTTTTAACTGTAAAAAGCATAATAAAGTGGTTGTCCCTTACAGTAGCGGCTTTTGGAGTTCTTGAAAAAACTGCAAAACGGGTAGTGTTAGCATTGCTTTGGTTAATGTGACTTTCTAATTTTTGGAGTCCGAATTTTTCCGCCGCTTCTTCACTGGCAATAGCGGCGAAATCCAGTCTTCCCATTTCGGCAACCATTTTTGCGGCAACCGCGGTATTTACAACTTCTTCGGTTTCAAAGCCGTGCTTTTCAATATATTCGGCGCATTGACCTAGCGCTTGGGAATGGCTTATAACCTTTTTAATATCTTTTAAAGAAGCGCCGGGGACGGCTAAAAGGTTTTGGATAATTTCAATTTCATACATTCCGTTAACATATAAATCACCGAAAAAGGCGAGGTCTAAAACCTTTGCAACATCGCCGTTGTGACTGTTTTCTAAAGGTAATAGCGCGCAATCACATTCGCCGTTTACTACTGCGTTGTATGCCGATTTAAAGTTTTGATATGGTACGCAAATGGCGTCAGGAAAAACTTTTTGCGCTGCAATATTTGCAAATGCACCTTCAACACCGCTGTAAGCAACGGTCATACCGTCTAAAAGTTTATGTTGAATTTTTTTAGAAAGGGAAATATTTTCCTTTAAAAAGTTTATGTAATAAGAACGGTATTCTTCGTTTTCAATGAGTGTACAATTTTTTTTGATTATTTCATCTTCTCTGCCAAAATCATCAACAGGAATTCCGTTTTCTTTTTTGTAAGCGGCAACTATTTTTACGGCGTCCATTCTCTTTTCAAAAAGCTTTGCCATTTCCTTATCGGCTTCATTTATAAGTTGTCTTGCTTTTTCAAGATTGTTCATAATTTCCTCCAAATATCAGAAAATAAAAAAATCCGCACTATATTGCCTTTTAAACTTCGGCAAAACAGCAGCGGACCGTCCGTAATCTACAAGTGAAGATTATCTTCCATTACTTGCGAAAGAAAACGGGCAGCCCTTCTTAAAATAAAAATAGTTATAAAATCCATTTAACAAGACAATTACCTTCCTTTCGCAAACTTTATATTAGAATTTTATATCAAACAAACTTAAATGTCAAGCACTTTTTTGCATTAAAGCGCTAAAATGTTAAAAACCTTGCAAAAATGCAAGGCTTTTTTTAAAATTTAAAGCAAATTGTATAAGTCAACAATTATATCTACACATTTTTCTTTGCCAAGTATACCGCTGTTAAGTGAAACGGTGTAATTTTGAGGTGCGCCCCAATTTCTATCGGTATAATGTAAATAATAAACCTTTCGGCGTTTATCTTTTTCATCTAAACGGCTGTTGATTGATTTTTTGGTTTCGCCATATTTTTCAAGAACACGCTTAGCGCGAGATTCTTTGTCAGAACAAATAAATACGTTCATAACATCATCGCGGTTACGCAAAATATAATCGGCACAACGGCCAACAATTACGCAACTTTCTTCTTCAGCAATTTCTTTAATAATTTTAGATTGGGCGATATAAATTTGGTCGGCAGGGTTTGGGCTTATGTGCATATTATTATGGCTCGAAGCAAGGTAGAAAAGCAAACTGCTTTTAGAGGTAGCATATTCTGAAGCCTCTTCAATGAATTCTTTGCTAAAACCTGTTTGCATAGCAATTTCATCTAATAAATTTTTATCATAAAATTTAATACCTAATTTTTCGGCAACAGCTTTACCTATAGTGTGTCCGCCGCTTCCGAATTCACGACTTATGGTAATAATTTTTTTGCTCATTTCATACCCTCCGTTTAGTTAAATTTTTTACATATTTATTATATATCTAAAATCATTTTCGGTCAAGTATATAATTACCCTTGCTAAAAAATTGGCGGTGTGGTATTATGATTTAAAGTCTTTATGAAAGTGAGAAAGATTTATGAGTGATATCAAAGAATATTTTCCTGACGGAACAAAAATTGATAGTTGGTTTTATAATACCGATACACCTAATTTGAACGAGTTAGGAAAACAATATGTTCTAACTGAATACGGTATTTCTGATGACGGTAAAATTTATACAAGGGAAATACAAAACCTTATAGATACGGTTCACCAAAACGGTGGCGGTGTTATTGTTGTTCCAAAAGGCACATATATGACCGGCGCTATTTATTTTAAGCAGGGTGTTCACCTTTATGTTGCTAAAGATGGCGTTTTAAAGGGTAGCGATGATATTAACGATTATGATGTAAAGTTAACCCGTATTGAAGGGGAGTTATGCAATTATTTTACCGCGCTTATAAATGTTGATAATGTAGATGGATTTAATATGTTCGGTGAAGGAACTATAGATGGTAATGGTCTTAAAGCGTGGAAGGCTTTTTGGCTTAGAAGAGAGTGGAATCCTAATTGCACTAATAAAGATGAGCAACGCCCACGACTTACCTTTATTTCGAATAGTAAAAACGTTACTGTTGCAGGGCTTACGCTTAAAAACTCGCATTTTTGGACTAATCACGTTTACAAAAGCAACCATATTAAGTTTTTGAATTGTCAAATTTATTCTCCTATTGAGCCTGTTTGCGCTCCAAGTACCGATGCTATTGATATTGACGTTTGTACCGACGTACTTGTTAAAAATTGCAAAATAGCAGTTAACGATGACTCGGTTGTTTTAAAGGGGGGTAAAGGTCCTTGGGCTGATACAGCGCCCGAAAATGGCAGTAACGAGAGAATATTGGTTGAGGATTGTGAATACGGTTTTTGTCACGGTTGTTTAACCTGCGGTTCGGAATCGGTACATAACCGCAATATTTTAGTTAGAAGAATTAAGGTTTCAAGTGGTTTAAATCTTTTATGGCTTAAAATGCGCCCTGACACCCCTCAATTATATGAATATATTAAAATAGAGAATGTTAGCGGTAAAATAGATAACCTTGTAAATATAAATCCTTGGACACAGTTCTTTGATTTAAAGGGTAGAACCGATAAACCAATTTCACAGGCTAAAAATATTTTTATGAGTAATTGTGAATGCGAGTGCGAAACATTTTTTAATGTTAAAGGTGCGCCCGAACAATATAAACTTTCTAATTTTAATTTTGAAAATATAACAGCAACTGCTATAAATGATGGTTTTGATAGAAGTTTAGTTGAAAACTTTAAAATAGAAAATATAGTTATAAATAAAAAATCCGTTTGATTATTCAAACGGATTTTAATTTTTCTTGATTTTGCAACCGTTATAATATGTATTTAAAATTTCTTTAAAATCGGCGCCTTGTTTGGCTAAATAATTTGCACCAAATTGACTCATTCCTACCGAGTGACCATACCCGTAAACTGTAAACACAAATTTTTCGTTGGTGTAACTTACATCAAAAGCAGAAGAACGAAGGTTTAACAGACTTCTTAATTCGCTACCTTTGATTTTTTGGTTGCAAACAGTAATTTCTTTAACTGTGCCGGAGCTTGTTTTACTTACCTTTCCAAAATAGTTTTTAGTTTCCCCGCTAAATTTGATTTTTTCTTTGAGTTTTTCTTCGAGTTCAAAAGAGGTTACTTCAACTACCGAAATATAATCGGGCGAGAGTTTATCGTATTCGCTTGAAACGGCTTGTAAGTAAGGATAGTCTTTACCCCAAACGTTTTTGCAAGATTCGGTTTTCCCGGAGGAAATTGCGTGATAAACGGCTAAAGCGGGTTTGTTTTGATATATTAAAATATATCCCGAAACGCTTTTAACCGCCTTTTCGATTTTTTGTTCATACAAGTCGGCGTTTTCGCCCCAACGTTCACGCGCCTCCTCTTTGGAGATATAACTTTGGTAGGTTTTATAATCGGTGCTTAAGTCATAGTCGAGGTTTTTATTTGCGTTTCTCTTATAACAAGAAAAGGTATAAGCGGCAACGGCTTGGGCTTTTAAGGCTTCTTCTTCGTAAGAAGCAGGCATTTCGGCGGCGACAACACCGAAAATGTACTCACTGGCTTTAATTTTTTCTATTTTACCTGTGTCGCAGTTTAAAATTCTAAAGTAATCTTGGGAAGTGCCCAGGGGTATATTTTCTATGTTGGTGCTAACAGTTATAGCTTTTGTTGAGTCTTTAATAGCAATAAGCGGAAGCAAAAACATAGTAAATGCAAAAATAATTGAAGTTATAAAAATTTTTTTAATTATTCCCACCTCGCAATATATGTAATTTTGGTTGACTTTTATGCGATATAGTTATAAAATTATTTTAATCTAATTAATTATATGATAGATTATTTGTTTTAATGATTTTGGAGTGTGTATATGAAAAATAAAACAATATTGTCTTCCTTTTGGGCGTTTTTAGTTGTTGCAATATTTTCAAGATTTTTTCAAGTTGCATATACTTTAGAATATTCTACCGGCTTTTTCAAAAAAGGGTTTGAGTTTGTTGGATATGTATCTTTTGCGGTAATAGCACTTTGTTGTGTGGGCGTGGCTTTTTTTGCTTTTAAAGCTTATAAGGGACCCGAAGGTGCTCCAAAACAAAATCTTTTATTAAGAAGTTTTTCTTTAGTGTTTGCGCTAACTTTGGCGTTAGAAATTTTTAAAGAAAAACCGCTTGAAACTGTTTTGCCTTGGCAACAGTCGGCTTTAAAAATTTTAGGCGTGGCTACGGTTTGTTTTTTTGTTGCTTTCGCTTTTTTAAGCACAAAAATTATTAATAAAATAAAACTTTTTAGCGTAGTGCCTTTAATGTATTTTCTTGTGCGATTAATATGTTGTTTTGTTGCAATTTCTTATCTTGCAATTACAAACGATAATGTTTTACAAATTGCATCTTATAGTATGGTTGTTTTGTTTTTGCTTAACTTTGCAAAGTTGTATAATGGTATTGAAAGTGATGTGATTTTTCGCAAGGTGTTGGCAACAGGTTTGATATCATCGTTGCTTTTACTTGTGAACACAGTGCCGAATATTATTTTAAACTTTGTTAAAAATGGCTTCAATTTAAAAGTTCAACTTATTTCAAGTTTTTCACTTGTATTTTTGGCGATATTTATATTAGTATTTGTTTTTTCTTATTTTGCGCCAAAGAACTTTGAGTAAAATTAAAAGAGTATATTCTTTTTTGAATATACTCTTTGAAATTTTAAAGCAAAATATAAATCAAGGCGAAAAGTAGACGTTTGTCAGCTTTTTCACCTAAAATTAAAAGTAAAAGGCCTAATATAAGAGCAAAGTCACTATCGGTTTTAAACGAATCTAAAAAAGGAATATTTATTGAATTTAAAAAATTCAAAGGTTCGTTTTTTGGTTGGGGTTTAGCGGCGGGTTCTACGGAATTGTTTTTTTGTGAAGTTTTATTCATTTGTCGCAACTGTTCAGCAGCGGCAAATTTGCGTTTTGCAAAATCATTTTCGTTCATAAAACACCTCTAAAACAATCCACTTTCTTTGATTAAAGGCAAAAGTTCTAAAACCTTTAATATTTTTATTGCGGTTTCAACCTTTTCTTGTCGCGGTTCGCTTAAATGCGGTTTAAGCGCGGTAAGAAGATTAGTTCTTGAATCGTTGGCGGTGGATTTAAATTTACCGACTAAATTCATCATCATTTTCATTTCGTTAGGACCTATAGTACTTTCATTTTCGGTTGAAACACTCGAAGTGTTTTGAGAACCTTCGCCTAAAATACTTTCGGCCATTTGTTTTACGCGGTTCATACTTTCGGGGTCGTTAAGTAGTTCCGAAAGTTTTGCTGTTAAATCATCCATTTTTACCCTTTCCGCCTTGTAAGAATTTTAAAAGTAATGCTGCTTGAGGGCTTTTTAAAACTTCGCTTAACTTTTGTTTGTCGGACAGTATTTCGTTTAGTTTGTTTTTATCCTCTTGCGATAAATTTTTTACAAGTGAATCGGCGTTTCCGGTTTTTGCGGCATTTTCAAGTGTTTTTCGGTCGATTTTTCCGTTAGAAGAATTTAGAATGTTTTCAAAAGTTTTATCGTTATTATGCATAGCATTTCCTCCAAAAAAGTTGTACAGTATATATTATGTAAGAAAATTAGTTTATAGAATGTAAGTAGGTAAATGATGAGAATTGTTGTTATTTCCGATTCACATAAAAGAAGTGATATTATTGAAAAAATCCTTTTCGCTCAACCTGATGCTAAAGAAGTTTTTTTCTTGGGCGACTGTGTAAACGATATTGAAGATTTTGAGTTTATTTTTTCTGACAAGAAGTTTCACATAGTTAGCGGAAACTGTGATTTCTTTTCGGTTGTGCCTACAACTTCGGTAGCAAACGTATGCGGAAAAGGTGTTTTTTACACCCACGGGCACACTTTAGGTGTTAAAGGCAGTAGAGAGCATTTAAAGAAAGCGGCACTTCAAAGTAATTGTCAAATTGCACTTTACGGGCATACACATACACCCGAAATATTATATGAAGATGGGCTTTATATTGTTAATCCCGGCTCTTGCTCGAGCCCGAGAAACAGTAAAGCATCTTATGCGGTTATTGATATTGAAAAAAACGGAATTATGCCTATAATTATTGAAATTTAAGGAGACTTTTATGAAAAAAGTTTTATTACATTGTTGTTGCGCACCTTGTTCACTTTCTTGTATTGACCCTTTAAAGAGTGAGGGGATAGAACCGGTTGCTTTTTGGTATAACCCAAATATTCACCCTTTTAAAGAGTACGAAGCAAGGCGCGATTGCCTTATAAATTATGCTAAAGAAATAGATATGGAAATTAAGGTTAAAGAAGATTACGGTTTGCGAGAATTTGTTAAGGCGGTAGTTGGGAACATTGATGCGCGTTGTAAATTTTGCTATTATAAGCGTTTGGAAGAAACTGCAAAATTTGCCAAAGAAAATGGTTTTGAGTGTTTTACAACCACCTTGCTTTCAAGCCTTTATCAAGACCACGAGGATATAAAAAAATCGGGTGAATTTTTGGCAAAAAAATATGGTGTTGAATTTTTATACCGCGATTTTAGACCAAATTTTCGCGAGGGAAATGCACTTGCCAAAGAAAAGAATTTTTATATGCAAAAATATTGCGGTTGTATTTTTTCTGAAGAAGAACGTTATTTAAAACAAATAAATAGGGATAAAGTGAAATTCAAGGCTTGACATAAAAATAAAATTATGTTAGAATTTTCTTGCAATTAGGGAGCTTGATGAAACTCAGGCTGAGAGGACGCCCGTTATTTTAAAATAACTATGGCTTCGACCGATTACCTGATGCCGATAATGCGGCCGTAGGGAAATACAGCACGTGTATTACCGCAGGTTATATTGCCTGCGGTTTTTGTTTTGGCCAAAACATAAAAACTTTGTAAATCGGCACTGATTGCAAATATGTAATAAGGAGAAAAACAAAATGAAAGAAAATTCAAAAAATTCAGTTTTTAAACTTACGCTTAGCGCGGTGTTTATAGCTTTATCAACGGTACTTAGTTTTATAAAGATATATAATCCGCCTTTGGGTGGGGGAGTAACACTTTTTAGTATGTTACCGATTATAATGATTTCGTGTATGTTTGGCGTTAAGTGGGGCTTAGGCGTATCCTTTGTCTATGCGTTGGGTCAAATGTTTATAAGTTTTGGTGAGGTTTGTTCTTGGGGACTTACACCTTTAACACTTGTAATGACCTTTTTGTTTGATTATATTTTGGCTTACTTTGTGTTAGGCTTAGGCGGAATTTTTAGAAAAAAAGGTTATGTTGGAATGTGCATAGGCGTAGCGCTTGTGGTGTTCTTAAGATTTTTATGCCATTTTGCAACCGGTGTGTTTATATTTGATATATGGTGCGAATGGGATAATGTTTGGCTATATTCGCTTTTATATAATGGCGGATATATGCTTCCTGAGATGATTATAACAACCATTGGTGCAGTTGTTTTGTTTAAATTACCACAAATAAAAAAGATTATTAAGTTTTAAAAAATCAGGGTGTTTTTCAAAAAGAAGAACACCCTGTGTTTTTATTTGTAAAATTTTTATTGACATTATGGGGTGTTTTGCAGTATAATCTATGATTGTAAGGTTATGTATAAGGGAAAGTTTCCTATAACAACCACTAATGTGAAAATTAAGGAGGGTTCAACTTGAAGAGAACATATCAGCCTAAAAAGCTTCACCGTAAGAAAGAGCACGGTTTCTTAAAGAGAATGGCAACTGCTAATGGCCGTAAGGTACTTGCACGCCGTAGAGCTAAAGGAAGAAAGCAATTGACATATTAAAGCCACATTTTAGTGGCTTTTCCTTTTATTTAAAGGTATATTATGGGAAAAATTGTAAAGTTAAAAGAAAATCGTGATTTTCGCCGTGTATACTTGCGCGGTAAAAGTTTTGTTTCTCCGTATATTGTTGTTTATGTAAACAAAAATAGGAGTGAAAACGTAAGGCTTGGAATTACTGCGGGAAAGAAAATCGGCAAAGCTGTTTCGCGCAATCGTGCAAAACGTGTTATAACAGCTGCATTTCGTTATTGTTTACCACAGATAAAAAAGGGTTACGATATAGTAATCGTTGCCAGAACAAGAATACTTAATGTTAAAAGTACAGTCGTTGCAGCGGCGCTTAAAAAACTTTTAGCTGCTGCCGGAGTTGTTTTAAGTGAAATGGATTTTAATTAAACTTATTGAATTTTACAGAAAAAATATTTCTCCGTTAAAAGTCCCTTGTTGTAGGTTTACGCCTACCTGTTCGGAATACGCAATACAAGCCATAAAAACACACGGTGCAATTAAAGGCACATTACTTTCGATTTGGCGAATTTTAAGATGTAATCCGTTTTGCAAGGGAGGGTTTGACCCTGTTCCCCAAAAACGTAAAAAGGGTAAAAACTAAATTTAAAAATAACCATCAGCGCTAACGCGCTCCTAATGGACGGTGCATAAATGGATAAGATATTTTCAATTATAAACATACCACTCGGTTGGATTTTAAATTTAATAGCAGATTTGTTTAGCGGCAACTTTGCCGCTGCGGTATTTGTATTTACTTTATTTATAAATATCGCGTTTATTCCGTTGACTATAAAAAGTCAAAAATCTTCGGTTCAACAAATGCGTATTAAGCCTAAACTTGATGATTTAAAGAAACGTTATGGCGATGATAAGCAAAAATACTCAATGGCTATGCAAAACCTTTATCAAGAAGAAGGCGTTTCAATGTCAGGCGGTTGTTTGCCAATGATTTTCCGCCTTGTAATAATGCTGAGTATTTATTACCTTATTATGCAACCACTTACTTATTTAATGAGTGTTGATGCTTCGGTAATCGAGGCTGCAAAAGAGGCTTTAAACTTAACTAAAACAAACAATGTGGAACTTTCGATTATTTCTGCTGTAGAAAGTGGAAAATACGCTTCACCTGAAATTTCAAAGGTTTTGTCAAGTGTTGATTTCAATTTCTTTGGAATAAACCTTACTGATACACCTAAATTTTCTTGGGATGTTATAGGTTCGTTTGAAGCAATTTGGTTAATGCCAATTTTGGCGTTTGTTGCGCAAATTTTATCAAGCCTTTTGTCAGTATTTATGCAAAAGAAAACTAACCCTGATGCTCCAAGCATGATGGGTATGATGCTTACAATGCCTTTAATCTCTTTATTTATTGGTTTTGCGTTGCCCGGTGGCGTTACTTTCTATTGGGCTTGTTCGTCTATTGTAGGCGGTGTTATTCAAGTGGCAGTGCAATATTATTATGGTCCACACAAAATGCTTGCTAAAGAAAGAAGCAAGGAACTTTCAAAACAATGTGATTTTGAAAATGGAATTTTAAACAACAAGAAGTAATTTTCGAATATAAATGGAGGGTATACTCTTGATTAAAGAAGCAAGGGGCTATGGTCTTACTATTGATGAAGCCCGTGAAAATGCAATAGCAAATTTAAATGCAGCTGAAAATGAAGATATTCAGTTTGAAGTTATAGCTACCCCTAAGAAAAAGACATTCGGTTTGTTTGGCGGTAGCAAGGCTGAGGTAAGAGTTTTTGTTGAATTACCTGACGAAAAGCCTAAAAAAGTAAATAAAAAGAACAATGTCGGAAAAAATGATACAACAAAAAAAGAAAAAGTAAAAGTTGAAAAAGAAGCTCCAAAACAAAAGGAAGCAGTTCAAAAGGTTGATGCTTCGGAATTAAAAGCAGATACTAATGTAGCTAAAGCTGTTGAATATTTAAAGGGAATTTTAGATAATTTAGGTTGTAAAAATATTTCTATAAAAGTTTCATCAACCGAAAACAGCGCTGAAATCGACCTTGATGGTAAAGGTTTGGGTGTAATTATTGGTCATAGAGGCGAAACTCTTGATGCGTTACAATATTTAACAAGCCTTGCTGCTAACAATGGCGGCGGAAACTTTAAGGTTAAGCTTAACATTGGTGATTACCGCGAAAAGCGTGAACAAACACTTATCGCTCTTGCAAAAAGAATTTCCGAACAGGTTAAGGCTACAGGTAAGAGTCGCCGTTTAGAACCAATGAACCCATATGAACGTAGAATTATTCATACTACCGTTCAAGAAATTGAAGGTGTTGTATCGGTTTCTTTTGGCGAAGGTAATGCGAGAAGAGTAGTTATTGCGCTTGAAGGCGAAGAAATTAGAATGCCTCGCCAATCTTCAAATAGAAGAGATAATCGCTCAAGAAGACCAAGACCTCAAAAGGCAGTAGCTCAAGCACCTGCAAGAGAGCCAAAGAAGGATACTGATATTCCTCTTTACGGAAAAATCAATTAGTTAAATAAACGGTCGGAAATACCGACCGTTTTAATTTGCGAAAATTTGGATATTTTTCATATATATTGCAATTATAAATTGACAAAAGCAATAAATATGGTATAATAATAATGTTAAAATTTAGTTTCGTATGTAACTTTGCGTTAAGGCAATAATAAAATATATATTTTTTGACTGGAGTGCCTTCTTTGGAAAAGTTTGTAATTTCGGGCGGACATCGTTTAAAGGGTGAAGTTCGCATCAGTGGTGCAAAAAATGCTGCTGTAGCAATTCTTCCTGCTGTTTTGTTAGCGGACGGTCCGTGCATAATAGAAAATTTACCTAATATTTCAGATGTTACAACCATTCTTCAAGCCCTAAAGTCTTTAGGTGCTGATGTTAAGGTTGTTAATAAGACAACCGTTGCAATCGACCCTACACACGCAAATTCTTATATTGTTTCAAAAGAAATGGCTGAGGGTATGCGTGCTTCAAGTTATTTTTTGGGTGCTTTGCTTGGTAGGAATAATAAAGCAAGAGTGGCGCCTCCCGGTGGCTGCAATTTCGGAGTTAGACCTATTGACCAACACATTAAAGGCTTTGAAGCTTTAGGTGCAAAAGTAACTATTGAAAAAGGTATGGTTGATGCTAAGGCTGAACGTTTAAGAGGGGCGTCAATCTATCTTGACGTAGTTTCGGTTGGTGCAACAATAAATATAATGTTAGCGGCTGTTAAGGCTACCGGCCTTACAGTTATTGAAAATGCGGCAAGAGAACCACATATTGTTGACCTTGCGAATTTCTTGAATTCGATGGGCGCTAATATAATGGGTGCCGGAACTAGCTTAATTAAAATTCGCGGTGTATCAAACCTTAAAGGTACTTCTTATAGTATAATACCCGACCAAATCGAAGCGGGTACCTATATGGCGGCAGCAGTTGCTACAAAGGGCGATGTTTTAATAACAAATGTAATTCCTAAACATTTGGAGTCTATAATTGCTAAACTTTGTGAAATGGGCGCTGAAATCGAGGAGTTTGATGAATCGGTTCACGTTAGAATGGACAACCGCCCGAAAAAATGTAATATAAAAACAATGCCACATCCGGGTTTTCCAACCGATATGCAACCTCAAATTGCTACTGTGCTTACAATAGCGGAAGGTACGAGCATTATAACCGAAGGGGTTTGGGACAATCGTTTTAGATATGTTGACCAACTTACCCTTATGGGTGCCGATGTTCAGGTTGATGGTAAAATGGCGGTTATTGCGGGTGTTGAACAATTATCCGCTTCTCCGCTCATTGCAGTTGACCTTCGTGCCGGTGCGGCTATGATTATAGCCGGTCTTATGTGTGAAGGTGTAACCGAAATTGAAAAGATCGACCATATAGACCGCGGATATGAAGATGTTGTAGAAAAATTCGGTAAATTAGGTGCTGATATTAAGCGTGTATATGTGCCTGATTCTGCAAAAGTTTTAAAACAAGCTTAAAGTTATAACAGGTCAACTTTTGTTGGCCTGTTTTTAAAATACAAAAGAAAGGAAGAACGATATGTCAAGAATATGTCCGTTATTTAGCGGTTCTACAGGTAATAGTACATATATTAGCACTAAAAACGGCGGTATACTTGTTGATGCGGGCGCTTCCTTTAAGGGAATATGTGAAGAGATTGAAAGAGCGGGTGGCGCAATAGATGAAATTGTTGCAGTAGCCGTTACTCATGAACATATTGACCATATAAAAGGCTTAAAAACTTTGTTAAATAAAACTAATATTGCTCTTATTGCGAGTGAAAAAACCTTGCAAACGTTAGAGAATTTAGAAAAAATCCCTGCAAAAACAAGGGTTATTCCTATTGATGAAAAGGGAATAGATATGAACGGGATTTTTATTAGCCGTTTTGCAACAAGTCACGATTGTGAGGGTTCGAGCGGATATACGTTTGTTTTGCCTGAAGATAAAAAGATTTCGGTTGCTACGGATTTAGGTGTTGTTACTGATGAAGTGAGAAATGCTATAATTGGCAGTGAAGTTTTACTTTTTGAATCTAATCACGATATTGAAATGTTGAAAAAAGGACCGTATCCTCCGAGTCTTAAGGTTAGAATAATGTCGGATAATGGTCACATTTCAAATAATGCTTGTGCGGCAGAGTTGCCAATGCTTTTAAAAACAGGAACTAAAAAGTTTGTTTTAGGGCATTTAAGTCGCCATAATAATACTCCGCTTTTGGCGAAAAGTTGTGCTACAGCGGCATTGATGGATATAGGCGCGATAGATGGCAAAGATTATATTTTAAATGTTGCAAAGCCGAATAATAATGGAGTTACTATTGTATGATAAAAATAACACTTGTTGCTATGGGCAAATTAAAGGAAAGTTTTTTGCGCGATGCGGCAGCGGAATATAAAAAACGACTTTCAAGATATTGCAGTTTGGAAATATTGGAAATAGATGCTATAAAACTTTCCGAAAAACCTTCCAATCAAGAAATTAATACCGTTTTAGAAAAAGAGGCGGCGCTTATTATTAAAAAGATACCTCAAAACAGCGAAGTGGTAACACTATGTGTTGAAGGCAAAGAATTTTCGAGTGAAGATTTTGCAAGAAAAATTGACGGTAATGTTTCTAGTGGAAAGAATATAACATTTATAATAGGAAGTTCTTACGGTCTTAGTGAAAGTATTAAAAAGTTAAGCACTATAAAACTTTCTATTTCTAAAATGACATTTCCGCATCAGTTGTTTAGGGTTATGCTTTTAGAGCAAATATACCGTGCTTTTAAAATTAACGAGGGTTCTACTTATCATAAGTAAAAACCTTACATTTATTATCAAAAAATACTTGACCTTTTGGGCTTTGTGTGGTACAATATTACTACCTCTGAAAGGTTCTTTTTTTTTGCAAAAAGAATCGGTTTGTAGAAAAATCTTTATATCGTATAGTGCTTTCCGTTGAACCGCAAAATGTGGTGTGATGGTGCGGTATACAAGGTTTTTTAAAACTGAGGGAGGCGTCTACTTTTACAAGAGTAAAAGCAAAAAATATTTCCGTAAAGCGGGAGGTGCCGTTATGAGAGTTAAAATCACACTTGCTTGCACAGAGTGCAAACAACGCAACTACAACACAATGAAAAACAAGAAGAATGACCCTGATAGACTTGAAATGAACAAGTATTGCAGGTTCTGCAAAAAGCACACCGTACACAAGGAAACAAAGTAAGGAGGAACAAAAATGAAAGCTTTGAACAAAATATCTCAAATTTTAGCAATCGTTTTTGGTTTAGGCTCTTTAGTGTTGTTTTTCTTTGGATTTGCAAAGGTTGTAACAAATGCTGAGACACTTAACATAGTTGGTGCTCAATTTGCATTTGGCGGTAAAGTAGGAAAGGCTGATTTAGCAATTTCTTCAGATTTGTTATTCTGCTTTATTCTTACTGCTTTAGGCCTTGTTATGAGTATCTTCTCATTCAAAGCAAAAGCACTTCGTTACACAGCCCCTGTAACAGCTTTAATTCCAGCTGTATATATGCTTGTTGTAGCACTTTCAGATCCATTCAAATTCCTTGATCTTCGTCCTTTAGCAAATATTAGCAAAGTTACTTATACTCCTTTTGTACTTGTAACTGCAATTGCTTTGTTTGTTTTCGCTGCTTTTGCTGCTGCTTATCTTTTCATAGATGATTATCTTGAAGTACAAGCTTCAAAGGGTGCAAAGGCTACAATCTTAAGAAGAGTTATCCAATTCTTCCGCGATTACAAGAGCGAAGTTAAGAAAATTGTATGGCCTGGATTTAAAGATGTTGCTAAAAACACATTAATAGTTATCATTATATGCTTAATAGTTGGCGCATTAATTTGGTTAGAAGATTTCGGCCTCGGTAAGTTAATTGCACTTATCTTAGGTGCATAAAAGCTTGGAGGTATAAAATGTCTGAATCACAAGCAAAATGGTACGTAGTTCATACTTATTCAGGATATGAAAACAAAGTAGCAACTGACCTTGCTACAATGGTTGAAAGCCGCGGTATGCAGGATTTAATTCACGAAATTAAAATCCCTACTGAAACTGTTGTTGAAATTAAAGAAGACAAGAAAAAAGAAGTAGAACGTAAAATTTTCCCTGGCTATGTTTTGATTAAGATGATTGTTACCGATGATAGTTGGTATGTTGTAAGAAATATACGCGGCTGCACAGGTTTTGTGGGTCCGGCATCAAAACCGGTTCCGCTTACTGATGAAGAGGTTGCCGCACTCGGCGTAGAAAAGCACAGCGTTGAGGTTGGTTATTCCGAAGGTGATAATGTTAAAATTATCAGCGGACCACTTGAAGGATACACAGGTAAGGTTAAAACAGTTGATACTGAAAATAACAATGTTTGTGTTGTTCTTTCTATGTTCGGAAGAGAAACACCGGTTGAGTTAGAACTTGACCAAATTACTCTTTCTGACGATTAAAATTATTAATACGCAGAAATGCTTATTATGCCCCGACACAGGCTTTGTGTCACAGTGGGAGGAATGGAATATGACCATTTCGCCAAGGTATCATTAAGATACCGTTACCACGAATAATGGAGGTGCAAATAAATGGCTCAAAAAATTACAGGTTACATTAAACTTCAAATCCCTGCAGGAAAGGCTACACCAGCTCCACCGGTAGGTCCTGCTCTCGGTCAGCACGGTGTAAACATTATGGCTTTCACCAAGGAGTTCAACGAAAGAACAAAGAACGATGTTGGTCTTATCATTCCGGTTGTTATTACCGTTTATGCAGACCGCTCTTTCAGCTTTATCACAAAGACTCCACCTGCTGCTGTTCTTATTAAGAAGGCTTGCGGTCTTGAAAGCGCATCAGGCACACCTAATAAAACTAAGGTTGCTAAAATCACCAGAGAGCAAATTAAGAAAATCGCTGAAACTAAAATGCCCGACTTAAATGCAGCAAGCATTGAAACCGCTATGAGTATGATAGCTGGTACTGCTCGCAGTATGGGTGTAGAAGTTGTAGATTAATTCTCTCTCGTGGGAGGAAAATTCCGATTTAACCACTTGGAGGTAAAAAATGAAACACGGTAAAAAATATAATGAAAGCGCAAAACTTATTGAAACAGGTAAGTTTTACGATGTAAACGAAGCAGTTGAACTTGCTGTTAAAACAGGTACTGCTAAATTTGATGAAACTGTTGAAATCCACGTTCGTCTTGGTGTTGACTCTCGCCACGCTGACCAACAAGTTAGAGGCGCTGTAGTTCTTCCAAACGGTACTGGTAAAACTATCAGAACTCTTGTTATCGCTAAAGGTGACAAGGCTGATGCTGCTACTGCTGCAGGTTCTGATTATGTTGGCGCTGAAGAAATCATTGCTAAGATTCAAAACGAAAACTGGCTTGATTTTGACGTAGTTATTGCAACACCTGATATGATGGGTCTTGTTGGTCGTCTTGGTAAGGTTTTAGGTCCTCGCGGTTTAATGCCTACACCAAAGGCTGGTACAGTTACTCCTGACGTAGCTAAGGCTGTTACCGAAGCTAAAGCAGGTAAGATTGAATACCGTCTTGACAAAACAAACATTATCCACTGTCCTATCGGTAAAGTTTCTTTCGGTCCTGAAAAGTTACAGGAAAACTTTGATGCACTTATGGGTGCTATCATCAAAGCTAAGCCTGCTGCTACAAAGGGTCAATATGTTAAATCTTGCGTATTGGCTACAACAATGGGCCCTGGAATTAAACTTAACGTTGGTAAGTTCAGCGTATAATTTTTAAATTTTAAACGGAGAAAGCATTTGCTTTCTCCGTTATTTTTTTATTGCAGTATTTATAGTGGTGTGGTATTCTTTTAGTAGAGGTGACTTGTTTTGGAAAAAATAATAGAAAATTTAATTAATAATAATATAGATGTTATTACCTGCTTGAAAAAAGAAGAAATACCCAAAATTGTTGAAGGTATGCTTTTTGAGGGTGCTAAAATTGCTAATGGCGGCTCTATGTCGGTCAAAGAAAGTGGAGTGTTAGAGGTTATAAATAAACCTTGCTACCGCTTTTTTGATAGAAATAGAGAGGGTATTACACCCCAAGAACAACAAGAAGTTTACAAGCAAGTAATAGGAATTGACTTTTATTTTTGCTCGTCAAATGCTGTAACCGAAAAAGGCGAACTTTTAAATGTTGATGGTTTTTCTAACCGCATTTCCGCAATAGCGTTTGGCCCTAAAAAAGTTATAATGATTGTTGGCAAAAATAAAATTGTTAAAGATTTAAATGAAGCATTTTTACGCGTTAAAAAAGTTGCCGCTCCTAAAAACTGTGTAAGACTCGGTATTGATAATCCTTGCGCAAAACTTGGGCATTGTGTATCGCTTTTAAATAACGATAACCCCGATTTTGCCGATGGTTGCAGTAATCCACGCCGTATATGTGTAAACTACCTTATAACCGCTAAACAACGCGAAAAGGGGAGAATAACGGTTATTTTGTGTGATGAGGATTTAGGATATTAATTACAAAAGAAAAACACCTATCTTTCGATAGGTGTTTTTTAATTTTAAAGAATATATTATTCTTCACCGTAAAGTTTAACTAACTTTTCAAGGTGAGCACGACGAGCTTTTGCAGCTTCCGCAGCCTTATCGAAGAGAGCTTCAGCACGATCAGGGAATGAACGTGTAAGTGAAGAGTAACGAGCTTCGTTAAGGATAAATTCTTTATAATCTTCAGTAGCAGGTTTGCTGTCGAGACTGAATGGGTTCTTGCCTTCTGCCTTAAGAGCAGGGTTGTAACGGAACATATCCCAGTAACCGCAAGCAACAGCCTTCTTCATTTCTTTTTGACAGTTAACCATACCGCCCTTAATTGAGTGCATTTCGCAAGGAGCGTAACAAATAACGATTGAAGGACCGTTATAAGCTTCAGCTTCTTTAATTGCCTTAAGGGTTTGGTTCATATCAGCGCCCATAGCGATTTGTGCTACGTATACATAACCGTAAGACATAGCGATTTCAGCAAGGCTCTTCTTGTTGATTGCTTTACCTGCAGCAGCAAATTGAGCAACCTGACCAATGTTAGAAGCCTTAGAAGCTTGTCCGCCTGTATTAGAGTAAACTTCGGTATCGAATACCATAATGTTTACGTTTTCGCCGGCAGCAAGAACGTGGTCAACACCGCCGAAGCCAATGTCATAAGCCCAACCGTCACCACCGAAGATCCAAACGCTCTTCTTGGAGAGGTATTCTTTCTTTTCAAGTACAGCAGGAGCTGTTGGACAACCAGCCTTAGCAGCCTTTTCAAGTTCAGCTACAAGAGCATCAGTAGCAGCAGCGTTCTTATTGCTGTCATCAAATGTTGCGAAGTATTCTTCAGCAGCAGCTTTAAATTCAGCAGAAGCTTTTTCAGAAGCAGCCATTTCGTTAACTAATTCGCAAAGACCATCACGAATAGCCTTTTGACCGAGGTAGATACCATAGCCGTGTTCAGCGTTATCTTCAAAGAGTGAGTTAGCCCAAGCAGGACCTTGACCCTTTGCATTTACAGTGTATGGTGATGTAGCAGCAGGACCACCCCAAATTGAAGAACAACCTGTAGCGTTAGAGATGTACATCTTATCACCGAATAATTGAGTAACGAGACGAGCGTAAGCAGTTTCAGCACAACCAGCGCAAGAGCCTGAGAACTCAAGTAAAGGTTTCTTGAATTGTGAAGTGATTACGTTAGCATCGGTAGCGATACCTTCTTTTTCGGTAACGTTAGCAACACAGTAATCAAATACTTCTTGTTCAGCGAGTTGAGAATCTTGTGGAACCATCTTGAGTGAGTTTGTAGGACATTCGCCAACGCAAACACCACAACCCATACAGTCAAGTGGAGAAACTGTCATAACATAAGAGTAACCCTTGTTAGTAACGAGTTTTTCTTTTTCAGCAACCTTCATATTTGCAGGTGCAGCAGCTTTTTCTTCAGCAGATAAAGCGTAAGGACGGATGGTAGCGTGTGGACAAACAAATGCACACTTGTTACATCCGATACATGTTGCATTGTTCCATTCAGGAACCATAACAGCAACGCCGCGTTTTTCGTGAGCAGAAGCACCTTGTTCGAAAGTACCGTCAGCGTGGTCGATAAATGCAGAAACAGGAAGAGCGTCACCGTTCATAAGACCAACAGGTTTCATAATACCGTCAACCATCTTGATGAGCTTAGATGCATCAGCTTTATCAGCAGCTGCTTCGCTATCCTTAGCGTTAGCCCAATCAGCAGGGATGTCAATCTTAACGTATGCAGAAGCACCGGCATCGATTGCCTTTTCGTTCATTTCTACGATTTCTTTACCCTTCTTCATGAACTTTTGAGCTTTTTCTTTCATATAACCAATAGCTTCTTCAGGTGGAAGAACCTTTGAAAGTGAGAAGAAAGCAGATTGAAGAACTGTATTTGTACGTTTGCCAAGACCAATTTCAGCCGCTAAGTCAATAGCATTAACTGTGTAAAGTTGAATGTTATTGTTAGCAATATAACGCTTAGCTTCAGCAGGCATGTGTTTGTCAAGTTCTTCAGCAGTCCATTGACAGTTAATAAGGAATACACCGCCTGGCTTAACGTCGTTAACCATCTTGTAACCCTTGATTACGTATGATGGGTTGTGACAAGCAACGAAGTCAGCCTTGTTGATGTAATATGGGCTCTTAATAGGTTTATCACCAAATCTTAAGTGAGAAATGGTAATACCACCGGTTTTCTTAGAGTCATATTGGAAATATGCTTGAACATATTTATCAGTATGGTCACCGATAATCTTAATAGAGTCTTTGTTAGCACCAACAGTACCGTCACCACCAAGACCCCAGAATTTACATTCGATAGTGCCTTCAGCAGCGGTGTTTGGAGCAGCTTCTTCAGGAAGTGAAAGACCTGTAACGTCATCAGTAATACCCATTGTGAAGTTGTGCTTAGGATTGTTATCTAATGATTTATATACAGCGAAAATGCTTGAAGGAGGAGTGTCTTTAGAACCAAGACCGTAACGACCGCCTACAACTGTATCAATCTTTCTGCCTGTAGCAGCTAAAGCAGCAACTACATCCAAGTATAAAGGTTCACCTAATGAACCTGGTTCCTTAGTTCTGTCAAGAACAGCAATCTTCTTAACGGTTTCAGGAATTGCTTCAACTAATTTTTCAGCAGCGAATGGACGATAAAGTCTAACCTTTACAAGACCAACTTTTTCGCCTGCAGCTACTAAATAGTCGATAACTTCTTCAATAACGTCACATACAGAACCCATAGCGATGATGATTTTTTCAGCATCAGGAGCACCGTAGTAGTTGAAGAGTTTATAGTCAGTGCCAAGTTTAGCATTAACTTTATCCATATATTTTTCAACAATACCAGGAACAGCGTTGTAATATTTGTTACAAGCTTCACGATGTTGGAAGAAAATATCGCCATTTTCGTGAGAACCGCGCATTACAGGATGCTCTGGGTTGAGAGCGCGTTTGCGGAATGCAGCAACAGCATCCATATCGCACATTTCTTTAAGGTCTTCAAAATCCCAAACTTGAATTTTTTGGATTTCGTGTGAAGTACGGAAACCATCAAAGAAGTTAAGGAAAGGAACTCTACCTTCAATAGCAGCAAGGTGAGCAACTGCGCCAAGGTCCATAACTTCTTGTGTGTTGGTTTCAGCAAGCATAGCAAAACCTGTTTGGCGGCAAGCATAAACGTCAGAATGGACACCAAAAATGTTAAGCGCGTGTGAAGCTACACAACGAGCAGATACGTGGAATACGCAAGGGAGTAATTCACCTGCAATTTTGTACATATTAGGGATCATGAGTAAAAGACCCTGTGAAGCTGTATAAGTGGTAGTAAGAGCACCGGCATTAAGTGAACCGTGAACTGTACCTGCAGCACCTGCTTCAGACTGCATTTCGGAAACCTTAACGGTTGTTCCAAAGATGTTTTTGAGGCCTTGAGCGGACCATTGGTCAACATAGTCAGCCATAGGACTGGACGGAGTAATAGGATAAATACCAGCTACTTCAGTAAACGCATAGGAAACGTGAGCAGCAGCGTTATTACCGTCCATTGTTTTAAATTTTCTGGACACTAAAATTCCTCCTAAAAAAGTTTTAATGAGATAAATAAAAAACTCTCATACGCATATATAATAACACTTTTTTCTAACAATGTAAATAACTATTTTAAATAATATACAAATATTTAGATATAAATAGACAAATTTTTCATAAAAATAAATTTTTTTAAAAAAATGCTTGACAAACCTATTTGAGTGTGGTATTATAGCAAAGTCGCCTGAAGGTGACAACTAAAGTTGGTGTTGATTGCGGCGAGGGTCCACCCGTTCCCATACCGAACACGGAAGTTAAGCTCGCTTGCGCCGA
>JAZNCS010000034.1:0-19983 GCA_045587685.1 Acutalibacteraceae bacterium | reverse complement strand
AATTTTGAAAAAGAAATTTTGCAACATTTCAAAGAAAAAACCTTAAAAAATTTAAATGAGCCTTGAAGTCAAGGCTCATTTTTTTATTTATTAAGTATTTTTGAAAATGGTTTTTGCAAAACGCTATAAAGCAATACACCGCCGATTACCGAAATAACCGCATTAACAAGTGTGGAACTTTGCGCTAAAACTGCTGAAACGAAAGCCGCTTTAACAGAGGAACCTGCAAGGGAGTATGTAACAGTTTTCCAAACTGTTTCACCAATAAGATTAAATGTCATACCGCAAAGGGCTGAAATTATAGCGGCAACAGTTTTGTTGATTTTGGTTGTTTTGGTTAAGGCTTTAAATACCATGCCGGTAATTAAACCTATTAAAAACTTCAATGTAAAGGTTTTTGGGAAACTATCGGCATAGCCGCCTAAAATATCAAAAAGTCCCATACCAATAGAGCCTGAAAGACCGCCTTGCCAACCGCCAAGCAGTAAAGCGGCGGTAATAACTAATAGATTACCAAAGTGAATAAACATAGGTCCTAATGGAATTCTAAACATTGAAATTGCTAAATAGGAAAGCGCCGCAAACAATGCAATAAAGGTTATGTTTAGGGTTTTGGTATGTAAGTTTTTTGTTGATTTCATAAAAATGACCTCTTTTTGTTGCTTTTTTAAAATGTTATGATATTATTATATTGTAAAAGTGTCATTTTGAAAATAGCCAATTTTAACATTTTTTGAAAGGACAGTTAAAATGTTATTGAATTTTATTGAAATTGATTTAAATGAAAAAGGTAAAATATACAAAACTCTTTATTTGCAGATAAAAGAGGCAGTTTTGAGTGGAGTTATTAAAAAAGGGGAAAGGTTGCCATCGGTTAGAGAGGCGGCGGTTGGGCTTGGTGTTAGTCGTACAACGGTTGAAAATGCTTACTTAAAACTTTGCATTGAAGGTATTGCCGAAAGTATACCGCAAAAGGGTTATTATATTTGCAAGGCGGCAAATGAAATAAAAGTTAATAATTCTACTGCGGAAGAACAAAGAAAAGAATATAAATACGATTTTTCGAGTCAAAATATTGATATGTCTTCGGCGGATACTGAAAATTTTAAAAAAATAGTAAGAAAGGTTTTGAATTTTCCGGAAAATCTCACTTCCTACGGTGACTCACAAGGTGAGTTGCAACTGCGAGAGGCTATTGCGGAATATACATATAAAGCAAGAGGCGTTAAGGCATCACCTCAAAATATTGTAATCGGTGCTGGAATAGGTCCGCTTTTAAATATACTTTGTGGTTTATTGGGGCGAGAAGTTAAGGTGGGATTTGAAAATGGTAATTTCCCGTTAGCACAAAATATTTTTTCTGATTACGGAATTGAAAATTTGGTTTTGTCTTCGGATAAAAACGGTGCTTTAATTGAAAGTATTAAAGAAAGTAAGATAAATGTTTTGTTTTTAATGCCTTCTTCACTTTCTAAAATTAATGTTAGAGAAATTTCAAAGAGAAGAAATGAATATGCCGAATGGTTGGCTGAGCAAAATAACAGGATAATTATCGAAGATGATTATAATGGGGAATTGCGTTATACCGCCAGAAGCCTTACCGCTTTTACTGCAAACTCTTCTGACAAAACAATTTACATAGGCAGTTTTTCGAAATTATTGTTGCCGAGCGTAAGAATTGCATTTATGGTTTTGCCTGATTTTTTGGCGCAAAAGTTTAAAGAGAGAAAAAAATATTACAATCAAACTTGCGGTAAAATTGAACAAACCGCTTTAAGCGAATATATAACAAATGGTTCTATGGAAAAACATTTGCGAAAACTACGCCGAATTTATTATTTTAAAAGCCAACTTTTATGTAAAGAAATAAATCAAAAAATACTTTTAGTTAAGGAAATATTGCTTTATGAAAGTTCTTTGACTATTGAAATAATAACTAATTTAAAGGTAGAAAGCCGTGAAATTGTCGCCTTGGCCGAAGAGTACAAGATAAAACTTTTAAAAAGCGAAAGACCGTCAGCGGTAAGACTCTGTTTTGCGGGAATAAATACAAAGGATATACCCGAAGCGGTAGATGCACTTAAACAAGTGTTTGACAAATTAAACCAATAAAAAATATATTTTTTTGGTTGAAAAATCAATATAAAGGGTATATAATAGATATAGTACATATATTTAGGGGATGCAAACTATGTTTAAAAAATTATTAGTGTTTTTATTGGTTTTTGTTATGCTTTTTGCAACAGGCTGTTCCAAAGCTAAAGAAAAAATCAACAATATAATTAAAAATGATGGTACAAGCTCTCAAACTGTGTCAAAGGTTACATATTCGGTTAACCCTTTAACCGGACTTGAAAACTTAACCGAGGGTAAGGAAGCGGACAGACCGGTTGCTATTATGATAAATAACTTATATAGTAGCACTGCAAAACAAAATGCTCAGTCGGTACAAGCAGGTTTGCCGGGTGCAGATATCATATATGAAACAGAAGTCGAAGGTGGCATAACACGTTTAATGGCAGTATTTCAAGATGTTTCGAAAGTTGGTAAAATTGGTACTGTTCGTTCGGCAAGATATGCTTATGTAGATTTGGCGATGGGACATAATGCAATTTATGTTCACCACGGCGTTGACCCTGTTTATTGTAAACCCCATCTTAGTGATACTGACCCGATTGCTCTTTCTGAAAGTAATTATGGTTTCAGAGAGAAAAATGGTTTGGCAAAAGAGCATACACTTTATACAACAGGTGAAAAGCTTTGGAATGGTTTAGTTAAGGATAAAAAGAAAACTCAAAACACAACCCAAGCGCTTTGGCAAAAATTTGCTGATGAAAAAGAAAGTTTGACTTTTGAAAATACAGCTAAAGTTGTAACAGTGCCATTTTCAAATGCATACAAGTCGGTCTTCAAATATGATGAAAAAACCGGTCTTTATACAAGATTTTTCAAAGATATTGAAAGAAAAGACTGTTTTACAGGAGAAAGCACAAATGTTAAAAACGTATTTATCCTTAAAACGAGTATAACAGATTACGCTGATGGATATCATCGCAACGTATCACTTACATCGGGCGAAGGTTATTACTGTGTTAATGGTACATATACTCCTATAAAATGGAGTAAGGGAAGTTCAAGCAGCGGTTTTAAATTCACTAACACCGATGGCACTCCTTTAGAAGTAAACGCAGGTAATTCTTGGGTTTGCATTTCGAGCACATCACGTAAAGATACATTCCAATAAAAAAATAGCCTTTCCAAACGGAAAGGCTATTTTAATTTGTGTGTTTATTTTATGGTGCCTGTAGCATCTTTTTGAATAACGTCATGTGCGCCGCCTTCAATAATACTTGTAGCAGAAACGAGTGTTAATTTTGCTTTTTGTTGGAGTTCAGGAATGGTGAGTGCACCGCAGTTGCACATTGTTGACTTAACCTTTGCAAGTGAAAGATTAACGTTATCTTTAAGTGTACCTGCATATGGAACGTAAGAGTCAACACCTTCTTCAAATGATAACTTCTTATCGCCACCAAGGTCATAACGTTGCCAGTTACGAGCGCGGTTGGAACCCTCGCCCCAATATTCTTTATAGTAGTTGCCGTTAATGGTGATTTTGTTTGTTGGGCTTTCATCGAAACGAGCAAAGTACCGGCCGAGCATCATAAAGTCAGCACCCATAGCAAGAGCTAAAGTCATATGATGGTCGTGAACAATACCGCCGTCAGAACAAACAGGAATATAAATACCGGTTTCTTCAAAGTATTCATCCCTTGCAGCGCAAACATCAATAAGAGCGGTTGCTTGACCGCGGCCAATACCCTTTGTTTCGCGGGTGATACAAATTGAGCCGCCACCGATACCAACCTTAATAAAGTCAGCACCTGCTTTTGCTAAGAACAAGAAACCTTCCTTATCAACTACGTTACCGGCACCTACCTTAACAGTATCGCCGTATTTTTCACGAATGAATGCGATGGTTCTTGCTTGCCATTCGCTAAAGCCTTCGGAAGAGTCGATACAAAGAACGTCAGCACCAGCTTCTACTAAAGCGGGAACACGTTCAGCATAGTCGCGGGTATTTATACCTGCGCCTACTACATAGCGCTTGTCCTTATCTAAAATTTCATTAGGGTTAGATTTATGTGCATCATAGTCCTTGCGGAAAACAAAGTATTTCAAGTTACCGTTTTTATCAACGATAGGTAATGAGTTGAGTTTATTGTCCCAAATAATGTCGTTAGCTTTTTTAAGGGTTGTATCTTCGCTTGCTACGATGAGTTTTTCAAGAGGAGTCATAAACTCGCTAACCTTTATATCTGTAGACATACGGCTTACACGGTAATCGCGGCTGGTAACAATACCAACAAGTTTTCCGTTTGCAGTACCGTCAGAAGTAACAGCAATAGTTGAAAAACCATTCTTTTCTTTAAGTTCAATAACATCTGCTAATGTGCTATCAGGTGTAACGTTTGAAGCACTTAAAACAAAACCTGCTTTATAAGATTTTGCTCTTGCTACCATTGCAGCTTCATCTTCGATAGATTGAGAACCATAGATGAAAGAAACGCCACCTTCTTTTGCGAGTGCCACTGCCAAACGGTCACCCGAAACAGATTGCATTATAGCAGAGGTCATAGGAATATTCATAGAAATTGCGGGTTCTTCACCCTTTTTAAATTTAACAAGCGGTGTTTTCAAAGAAACGTTTGCAGGAATACACTCGCTTGAGGAATAACCGGGAACGAGAAGGTATTCGTTAAAGGTGTGGGATACTTCGCTAAAATAATAAGCCATAATATTTACTCCTTCTTTACATATTATATTATATTGATTATACGCACTTTAAATAAAAATGTCAATTAAAAAATTTAAAATAAAAAATGCTTGATTTTTCAAAATGAGTGTGGTATAATTTTACGGCTACCGTAGAGTAGTAAATAAAACACACATTCCGCTTCGGCTTTGGTAAGGTGGCATCTAACTACCGGATGCGTCCTTTAGCATTGGCGGGATGGAGGTAAAACCTAGGAGGAAAAATAAATGGCAGTAGTATCAATGAAACAGTTGCTTGAAGCTGGTGTTCATTTCGGACATCAAACAAGACGCTGGAATCCGAAGATGGCTGAATACATCTTCACAGAAAGAAACGGAATTTACATTATCGACCTTCAAAAGACCGTTAAGAAACTTAACGAAGCTTACCTTTTTGCTCGTGAAATCGCAGCAAACGGCGGCGACATTCTTTTCGTAGGTACAAAGAAACAAGCTCAAGATTCCGTTAAAGAAGAAGCAGAGCATTGCAATATGCCTTATGTTAACGCTCGTTGGCTCGGCGGTATGCTCACAAACTTCACAACAATTCGTTCAAGAATTGCAAGACTTAACCAACTTCGCACTATGCGTGATGACGGAACATTCGAACTTCTTCCAAAGAAGGAAGCTGTAAAGCTTAACCTTGAAATCGAAAAGCTCGAAAAATTCCTTGGTGGTATTCAAGAAATGAAGAAGATCCCTGGCGCTCTCTTCATCGTTGACCCACGTAAAGAAAGAATTGCTGTTGCAGAAGCTAAGAAACTCGGTATTCCGATTATCGCTATCGTAGACACTAACTGTGATCCTGATGAAATCGATGCAGTTATCCCTGGTAACGATGATGCTATCCGCGCAGTTAAACTTATTGCTGAAACTATTGCTGCTGCAGTTATCGAAGGCAGACAAGGCTCTGAAATGGGCACCGCTGCTGTAGAAGAAACTGAAGAAGTAGTTGAAGAAGCTGCTGAATAATCGGAGGTAATAAAAATGGCTTTTACTGCTAAAGATGTACAGGCTTGAAGAGAAAAAACCGGTTGCGGTATGATGGACTGTAAAAAAGCCCTCGTAGAATGCGACGGTAATATGGAAGCTGCGGCTGACTATTTAAGAGAAAAAGGTCTCGCTTCTCAAGCTAAAAAGGCTACTCGTATTGCTGCTGAAGGTACAGTTGCAGTTTACACTAAAGATGGCGTTGGCGCTATCGTAGAAGTAAACAGTGAAACTGACTTCGTTGCTAATGGCGATGGCTTTAAGGCTTTAGCGGCAGAAATAGCACAAGTTGTTGCAGAACAAAATCCTGCAGATGTTGATGCTCTTCTTGCTTGCGAAAAAGATGGTATGACTGTTGAAGCAAAGGTTCAAGAATTGTTCCTTGCTATTCGCGAAAACATCAAAGTTCGCCGTTTTGATCGTTTTGAAGGTAAGGTTGTTTCTTACGTTCACGCTGGTGGTAAAATCGGTGTTCTTGTAAACTTTGATTCTTCACTTGCTGAAGATAATGCTGATTTAGTAGCAATGGGTAAAAACGTAGCAATGCAAATCGCTGCTATGAACCCTGCTTACTTAGATGAAGCTTCTGTTCCTGCTTCAGTTATTGAAAAGGAAAAGGAAATTCTTGTTGCTCAAATGAAAGAAGATCCTAAAATGGCTGGTAAGCCAGATGCAGTTCTTTCAAAAATCGTTGATGGTAAGATTGGCAAATACTATAAGGAAAACTGTCTTGTTGAACAAGCATTCGTTATGGATGGCGACCTTACAGTTGGGAAGTATATCGAAAAGACTGCTAAAGAACTCGGCGCTGAAGTTAAGTTAGTTAGCTTTGTTCGTTTTGAAAAGGGCGAAGGCCTTGAAAAACGCGTTGATGACTTCGCTGCTGAAGTTGCAAGTATGGCTAAACAATAATAAAAAATCAACCGCCTTTCATTATATGGAGGGCGGTATTTTTTTGTTTAGGAGTATTTTGTATAAACTGCACAAAATATTCTTGCAAAAATGTTGGATTTGTCAATAGAAAATTGGCGTGTTTTTTGTTATAATAATTTAGCAAAAAAATATTTTCAAAAGGAGAAAATAAAAATGAAAAAAATATTATCAGTTTTCATTGCATTAGTATTGGTTTTTGCTCTTTGCGCAATGCCTGCTTCTGCTGAAACAAACAAATCTGAATGGAAAAAAGGTGCCGGTGCTGCAACTTTTAACTTCAGTGATGAAGGTACAAAGATCACACTTGAAGAAGGTACTTCATTCATTCGCTATCAAAAGAAAGTAAACCTTAGAGATTTTACTATTAAGGTAGTTTTCAACGCACCAGAAGATTTTTGGAAATGGGGTTGGTTCGCAATAACAATCGGCGGTAGTGGTGAGCATTCCTCCGGTGGTGCTAAAGCACAAAATAACATCGTTATTTTCCCACGTGGTGTAGGTGATATTTGTATTAATCCACAAGTTTTACATAATGGTCAAAGTACTATTACACCTCAAAGTAGACAATACCAAAATGACTTTATTGGTACTGAATTAACCATTCGTTTCCAAAAGGTTGACGATTATATATATTCAATCACCATTAACGACGACTTTACATACAATTATTCTATTCCTGAAAACTTTGACTGGGTTGAAGATGTTAATGGCGAAGGCTGTGTAGGCTTTGGTGGTACTATTGACTTAGGTATGAGCGAAGGACATCCTGATGGCGCTTTCAACATTCTTGTTAAAGAAATTGCTGGTACAAAAATGAATGGTCAACCTATAAGCGAAAATGACAATTCAAATTCTGACAGCAATAATAACACCGATACTGGCAACAGTGATAGTGACAGCAATATCGATGCTGATACAGGTTTCAACACCGATGTTATCGGCGGCGATAATACTACAACTGGTGACGTAGCTGAAGAAAGTGACAACACTCTCTTAATCGTTATCATTATTTGTGGTGCTGTATTATTACTCGCAGCTATTGCAGCTGTAATCGTAATTGTTCTTCTTAAGAGCAAGAAAGCTACTGTTCCAGCAGAAGAAGTTGCTGAAGAAGCAGAAGAAACAACTGAAGAATAATTAAATTTCAAATTTAAAAATCCGTAGCGTAAGCTACGGATTTTTTTATACAATAAAATTTAAACTTAAACGATTTCACCTAAATAGCCAACTGCTATACCCGCAGCGGCTGAAAGAATAACAATAAAAATTGGGTGTTTTTTCTTTAGTGCTAAATAAAGCGAAACTGCAAAAATTATTGCACTTGAAATAAAGGGAAGTGTTAGAAAAGCGTTAAATGATAGGCTTTTTGGAGAGAAGACGGTTAAAGCGGTAGAAAGGGCGGCCGAACCAATAAGACCTATAACTGCGGGTTTAAGGCCTGACATACATCCTTTTACCCAACTACTGTTTTTAAACTTTTCAAAGAATTTTGCAACAATTAAAATTATAACAAACGAGGGAACAACAACGCCAAGAGTAGCACAAACAGCACCTAAAACACCACCGGTTTTTGTACCTATATAGGTTGCAATATTTATTGCAAATGGGCCGGGGGTACTTTCGCTTACGGCAATAAAGTTTAGAAGTTCTTCTTCTGAAACCCAACCTTTAGCCAAAACTTGTTCTTGAATCAAAGGAATCATAGCATAGCCGCCGCCAAAGGTGAAAGCGCCTATTTTTAAAAAGGTTAAGAAAAGTGTTAAAAATATCATTTTTCGGCCCTCCTTGAAATTATTAAGGAGGAAATTAATCCAAATAACGCGCAAGAAACGATAACTAAAAGCAGTGGTATTTTAAGTATTGCGGCTGCTACGAATGAGAAAAGTATAACAATATATGAAACTATACCTTTTGGGCATTGTTTATACATTGAAATTAAGGCTTTAACTATAAGCGCTAACACACCCGCGCGAATTCCGTTAAAGGCGTATTTAACTGCCGTTATGTTTTGAAATTTTGTTAGGATTAAAGAAATTAGCGAAATTATTAAAAAAGAGGGAAGAACAACACCGAATGTAGCACAAAAGGCTCCCAAGATTCCCGCTGTTTTAAAGCCTACAAAGGTTGCCGAATTTATTGCAATAGGTCCGGGGGTACTTTCGGCGATTGCGATAATATCAAGAATATCATCATTAGTAACCCATTTTTTATTATCTACAACTTCCTTTTGAATTAAAGGAATCATAGCATAGCCGCCGCCAAAGGTAAATGCACCTATTTTAAAAAACACTAAAAATAGGCCTAAGGCGGTGCTAAATGATTTATTTTTATTCATTTAATCACTCTTCCAATTATATTTATATGTATATTATATACTACTATAAATAATAAATCAAATAAAATTAAAAACCACTTGACATTGACGCTTTAAAGTGCTAAAATGTTGGATAGTGCAAAAGCATAGAATATATGTAAAATATATTTCATTTAAAAACGCTTTTTGCTTAATGCAAAAAGGATTTTGGAGAGAAATTATGGTTATTACAAATTTTTTAGAAAAAAACGCGAAACTTTACGGTAACGAGGTAGCGCTCGTTGAGGTTAACCCTTCCGAAGAACGCGATAAAGCGGTTACTTGGAGAGAGGCTAGTCTTATTGAAAGTGCTATTGATGCACCATATAGACGCGAAATGACCTGGCGCGAATTTGATATAAAGGCTAATAAGTTTGCTAACTTGCTTTTAAGCCGCGGTTTCCAGAAGGGCACAAAGGTTGCAATTCTTTTAATGAATTCGCTTGAGTGGTTGCCAATTTATTTTGGTATTTTAAAGGCGGGTTGCATTGCGGTGCCTCTTAACTTCAGATATTCGGGTGAAGAAATAAAATATTGTTTGGAGTTAGCGGACTGTGAAGTTTTAGTATTTGGGCCCGAATTTGTAGGCCGAATGGACACAGTTTATGACAAATTACCAAAGGTAAAGCAAATGTTCTTTATTGGCAAAAATGGACCTGATTACACCGAAGACGGTGCAAGACTTATGTCGTTTTGCTCAAGCCTTACTCCACCGGTTGAAATGGAAGAGGAAGATTTTGCGGCTATTTATTTTTCTTCGGGAACAACAGGTTTTCCAAAGGCTATATTACATAGACACAAAGCGCTTGTGGCTTCTTGCAAAACCGAACAAAATCACCACGGTCAAACCAAAGAAGATGTTTTTCTTTGTATACCACCGTTATATCATACAGGTGCTAAAATGCACTGGTTTGGAAGTTTACTCTCAGCCAGTAAAGCGGTACTTCTTCGCGGCGTAAAACCTGAATGGATTTTGCGTACTGTTACCGAAGAAAAATGCACAATCGTTTGGCTTTTAGTACCGTGGGCACAGGATATGCTTGATGCGATTGAATCGGGCAAAATCAAAGTTGAAGATTATTTATTATCTCAATGGAGACTTATGCACATTGGTGCGCAACCTGTTCCACCAAGCCTTATTAAGCGTTGGTTAAAGGTATTCCCAAACCACAAGTACGACACTAACTACGGTTTAAGTGAGTCGATAGGACCCGGTTGTGTGCATTTGGGTGTTGAAAATGTGCACAAGGTTGGTGCAATCGGCAAACCGGGATACCTTTGGGAAGTTAAGATTATTGATGAAAAAGGCAACGAGGTTGAAAATGGCGAAGTTGGTGAACTTGCGGTTAAAGGACCCGGTGTTATGGATTGTTATTATAAAAATAAAGAGGCAACCGATGAAATTTTGAAGGACGGTTGGCTTTATACGGGCGATATGGCGAAGGTTGATGAAGAAGGATTTATATATCTTGTTGACCGCAAGAAAGACGTTGTAATTTCGGGCGGTGAGAATATTTATCCTGTTCAAATTGAAGATGAACTTCGCAAGTTCGATAAGATAAAAGATGTTGCGGTTATCGGTTTACCAGATGCTAGACTTGGCGAAATTGTTGCTGCAATTATTGAAGTTAAGGAAGGTATGACTTGTAGCGAAGATGAAATCAACGAATTTTGTCAAAGTTTGCCAAGGTATCGCCGTCCTAAAAAGATTATATTTGATAAAGTGCCTCGCAACCCGACAGGTAAAATAGAAAAACCTGTTTTAAGGGAAAAATATTGTAAGGGAAGACTTGTTGAGGCGCAAATTAATAGTTAAAAGAAGGTTTTTAAAATGTTAAAGCCAAAAACTTTGTACCGATGGGGAATTTTAATAGCATCAGTGATTGCAATGCTATTTGCTGGAATTATTTACGCTTGGTCGATTTTAAAGGTTCCGTTCGCAGAGGACTTTGCTTGGAAAGCTAATGAGCTTTCCCTTAACTTTACACTTACAATGTGTACTTTTTGCCTTGGTGGACTTTTGGGTAGTTTTATATCTAAAAGAGCGAGTGTTAAATTAGCAAGTATTATTTCGGCCGTTTTGGCAGGAAGTGGTATGGCTTTAACAGGATTTTTAGATGGCAAAAATATAGTAATGCTATATATTACATATGCGGGTATGGCAGGGCTTGGTATTGGGATTGCTTATAATGTTATAATTTCTACAGTTTCCCAATGGTTTCCTGACAAAAAAGGCTTTTGTACAGGATGTCTTATGATGGGATTCGGTGCAAGTTCGCTAATACTTGGCAACCTTGCGGATTTAACCTTTAAAAGTAGTTTGGGTCGTAAAGGTACATATATTGTTTTAGGCATAGCACTTTTTGTTGTGTTGGCTATTATTAGTTTGGTTTTAAAACGCCCTGATGCTAATACAGTTTTACCTACCCCTATCAAAAAAGCAAATAATTCTTCGGAAATATTTGAACAAAAAGATTATTCTACCAAAGAAATGTTAAAGCGATTTTCTTTTTGGCGCGCATTTATTTTACTTGCTTTTGCAACGGCAGTGGGCAATTCGGTTATAAGTTTTGCTCGCGATTTAGCACTTTCTGTTGGCGCAAAGGTGGCGCTTGCTACAACACTTGTTGGTGTGTTGGCGGTTTGCAATGGGTTGGGAAGAATTCTTACAGGAACAATGTTTGATTTGCTTGGAAGAAGAAAAACTATGCTTATTGCTATGATTTTAACTATAGTAGCTGCGGGAACAACCTTACTTTCGGTTGTAACTGGGTCGTTGCCGCTTTGTATTGTAGGTCTTTGTTTAACAGGTTTGTCTTACGGCTCTTGTCCTACAATGGTTACTTCGTTTGTTTCGGCGTTTTACGGACAAAAACATTTTGCTACCAATTTTAGCATAATGAATTGCAATTTGATTTGCGCTTCGTTTATGGCAACTGCTTGTAGCAGTTTAACAAGTACGTTTGGCGGTTATACCGCACCGTTTGTTTTACTTTTAACCCTTGCGGTTGTTGCTTTAATTCTAAATTTAAGCATAAAAAAACCATAAAAATGTCGTTTTTATTTGATTTAAAAAGAGATTTGTTATATAATAAAATAAATATTTTATATATACTATAGAGGTGTAACTAATGAAAAAACTTATGCTCGGTAATGAAGCAATAGCTCGTGGACTTTACGAAGCGGGTTGTACATTTGCTTCGAGTTATCCAGGCACTCCAAGTACCGAAATAACTGAATATTTTGCAAAATATAATGAGGTTTATGCTGAATGGGCGCCAAACGAAAAGGTTGCTATGGAGTCGGCTTTTGGCGCGTCACTCGCCGGTAAAAGAAGCTTTTGTGCTATGAAGCACGTAGGCTTAAACGTTGCGGCTGACCCGTTGTTTACTGTTGCTTACACAGGTGTTAACGGCGGTATGATTATTGCGGTTGCTGATGACCCCGGTATGCATTCTTCACAAAACGAACAAGATTCGCGCCATTATGCTATTGCTAGTAAGGTGCCAATGCTCGAACCTGCTGATTCACAAGAATCTATTGATTTCGTTAAAGAAGCTTTTGAAATTTCCGAAAAATTCGACACACCTGTGTTTATTAAAATGTGTACTCGTGTTGCTCACTCACAAAGTATTGTTGAAGAAAAGGAAAGAACCGTTGTAGAGCAAAAGCCTTACGAAAAAGATGGCGCTAAATACATAATGATGCCGGGTAACGCTAAAAAACGCCACCCGATTGTAGAAGAACGTACTTTAAAACTTACCGAGTATGCCGAAACTTCGTTTGTAAACCGCATTGAAGAAGGTGAGGATAATACAATCGGTATTATAACCTCTTCTACAAGTTACCAATATGTAAAAGAAGTTTTTGGTGATAAGCACCCTGTTTTAAAATTAGGTTTAATAAATCCAATGCCTGTAAAGAAGATTTTGGATTTTGCAAAAACTGTTAAAAATGTGATTGTTGTTGAAGAACTTGACGGCATTATTGAAAGCCATTGCCGTAATATTGGTGTTAATACTATCGGTAAAGAAGTTTTTGGTCTTATCGGTGAGTTTAGCCAAAATATTGTTGCCGAAAAATTAGGTTTAGAAGTTCCAAAAGGCAGTGCGTTAGAAGAAAATATTCCTATGCGCCCACCTGTTATGTGTGCAGGTTGCCCACATAGAGGACTTTTCTATACATTAAAGAAAAACAAGTTAAAGGTTATGGGCGATATTGGTTGCTATACTTTAGGTGCGGTAGCTCCGCTTAACGCTATTGATAGCACTATTTGTATGGGTGCTTCTATTTCGGGGATACACGGATTTAACAAGGCAAACGAAGGCGCAACCGATGGTGATACAGTTGCAGTAATTGGTGACTCAACCTTTATGCATTCAGGTGTTACAGGGCTTATAAATATTGCTTACAATGCTTCTAATTCAACCGTTATTATTCTTGATAACTCTATTACAGGTATGACAGGTCACCAACAAAATCCAACAACAGGTTACAATTTAAAAGGAGACTTAGCTAGTAAGATTGATTTGGAAACACTTTGCAAAGCGGTTGGTATAAATCGTGTACGCGTAGTTGACCCTTATAATCTTGCTGAATGTAATACAGTGATTAAAGAAGAATTGGCAGTAGCTGAACCTTCAGTCATTATTTCACGCAGACCTTGCGCGTTGCTTAAATATGTTAAACACGCAGGGCCTATTAAAACAAACAGTGAAAAATGTGTTGGTTGTAAAATGTGTATGCAGGTGGGATGTCCTGCCGTTAGTATGGAAAACGGAAAGATTAAGATTGATAACACCCTTTGCACAGGTTGTGGCGTATGTTCACAAATGTGTAAATTCGATGTTTTTGAAGCTGTAAAGGAGGTTAAATAATGCAAACTAAAAATATTATGATTGTAGGTGTGGGCGGTCAAGGCACACTACTTGCAAGTAAACTTTTAGGTAAACTCCTTTTAGGCAAAGGCTATGATGTTAAGGTTAGTGAAGTACACGGTATGAGTCAACGCGGCGGTAGCGTTGTAACCTATGTACGTTATGGAGATAAGGTTTATTCACCTGTTATTGATAAAGCTGGGGCTGATGTAATAATTTCTTTTGAAATGCTTGAAGCTGCTCGTTGGGTAGAATACCTTAAAAAAGGCGGAACAATGATTACAAACACCCAACAGGTTAATCCAATGCCTGTAATTATTGGTGCCTGTGAATACCCTGAAAACCTTGTAGAAAAAATTAAAGCGTTAGATGTTAAGTTAGACGCTTTTGACGCTTTGAAATTAGCCGAAGAAGCGGGAAGTTCTAAAGCGGTAAATATTGTGCTTATGGGCAGACTTTCAAAGTTTTTTGATTTTACCGAAGAAGAATGGCTCACCGCTATCGAGCAAAGTGTACCGGCTAAATTCTTAGAACTTAACAAGAAGGCATTTGCATTAGGCAGATATTCAGAGGTGTAAACAATGGCTAATTATTATCAAAAGGAAACGGAGTGCGCTTCACGTGAAGACATGTTGGCTTTGCAAAACGAAAGGCTTGTAAAGCAAATAAAACACGTGTGGGACAACGTTCCGTATTACCGCAAAAAAATGGAAGAAAAGGGTGTAACTCCTGAAGATATTAAGGGAGTTAATGATTTACATAAATTGCCTTTTTTAACTAAAGATGATTTACGTGAGGCTTATCCTTATGGACTTTTGGGAACTTCGCTTGAAAAGTGCGTACGTATTCATTCAACTTCCGGTACAACAGGTAAGCGTGTAGTAGCGTTTTATACTCAAGAAGATATTGATTTGTGGGAAGATTGTTGTGCTCGTGCAATAGTAGCGGCAGGTGGCGATAAAAGTGATGTTTGTCAAGTCGCTTACGGTTACGGTCTTTTTACGGGTGGTTCAGGTCTCCACGGCGGAAGTCATAAAGTTGGTTGCTTAACACTTCCTATGTCTTCAGGTAATACCGACAGACAACTTCAATTTATGACCGACCTAGGCGCTACAATTATTTGTTGCACCCCTTCATATGCGGAATATTTGGCTGAAAGTATACACGAACGCGGTCTTCAAGATCAAATAAAACTAAAAGCCGGTATCTTTGGAGCAGAAGCTTGGAGTGAAGAAATGCGCCACGATATCGAAAACCAATTAGGCATAAAAGCGTATGATATTTACGGTCTTACTGAAACCAGCGGTCCCGGTGTTGCTTTTGAATGTTCAGAGCAAACAGGTATGCACATTAACGAAGACCATTTTATTGCAGAAATAATAGACCCTGACACTTTGGAAGTTTTGCCTGAAGGAAGTCAAGGTGAATTGGTGTTTACCGCTATAACTAAAGAAGCGTTTCCGCTTATTCGTTATCGCACAAAGGATATTACTGTTTTATCACGTGAAAAGTGCTCTTGTGGAAGAACACTTGTTAAAATGCACAAGCCGATGGGCAGAAGCGATGATATGCTTATTGTTAAGGGTGTAAATGTATTTCCATCACAAATCGAAGCAGTGCTTCTTGAAAATGGTTATCCTGCAAATTACCAAATTATTGTTGACCGTGTAAATCACAGTGACACTATTGAAGTTCTTGTTGAAATGACACCTGAAATTTTTTCAGATTCACTTAGTAAGATTACCGAAATGGAGAAAAATCTTGTAGCAGCTTTAAAGGCGATGCTCGGTATTTATGCTAAAGTTCGTTTGGTTGACCCTAAAACTATTGCTCGTAGTGAGGGTAAGGCAGTACGTATTATTGACAAACGTAAAATTTAAGGAGGCGGTTTTAATGGCTATAAATCAAATTACTGTTTTTTTGGAAAACAAAGATGGAAATCTTTCGAATATAACTAAAATTATTTCTGAAAATCATATTGATATGCGCGCAATAAATATTGCTGAAACTGCTGATTATGGTTTGTTGAGAGTTATTGTTGATGATAGCGAAAAGGCTTTGAAAATTTTAAAAGAAAACGGCTATATTACAACTTCATCACCCGTTGTTGCTGCAACTGTTTCAAATAAGCCGGGCGGACTTAACTCAATGCTTGAAGTTTTGGCGAATGAGCAAATAGGCATTAACTATATGTATTCGATTTTTGGCACTATTGAAAACAATGCTTATATGGCTTTGCATGTTAATGATGTAGCAAAAACCGAAGAAATTCTCAAAAAGAACGGTATAAAGGTTGCAAATACTACTGATTTAGCGATTAAATAAAAATTAAAGCTGTGTGGAATTTCCACACAGCTTTTTTATATAGTTTGTTTTACTTTCTTTTTTGTGGTAACTGAATATTCTCTAACATCTAAAATGGTTTCACCATCAATTTCAAGTGGAGCTTCGCGGTCTAATTTAATCGAAACTTCATGACCTGTAATAACTTTAATAACCTTATTCATAATGGTTGCTTTGCCCATTAAAAGCAGTAAAAATGCAGCTATTATATAAAAAATGTTTTTACTAGCCATTGCTACAACGGAAATGGTGTGTTCTTTATTTGAGCGGTCTTGCTTAGGTGCTGCCATAAAGCCGCCACCAAAATATTTACCGTTCATAGTAGGTGCAAGCCAAGCGTTTTTAAATGTGAGTGTTTCACCGTCAACAGTAACTTGAATATTGCCGGGGCGGTAAGCATACAAAAGTGCTTTAATCGCTACATAGATATAATTCGCACGTTTTTTATTTAGTTTTCTAAGGCGTTCAACCTCGCAACAGCAGTAGCCATCCATTCCTGCGCCAACACTGTTTACAAACTTATATTCTTTACCCTTTATATTTGCGGTCGGTAAATCTTTAAGATATTGGTTAATAAGCAAAGGTTTTGACAGTTTTTTCAAGTTTATATCTCTTGCGAAATCGTTGCCGCTGCCTGAAGCAAAAAAGTAAATTTTAGTTTTTAGGTTTTCACAATCAATAGAGTTTATAAAACGGTTAAGTGTACCATCGCCACCGGTTAAAATTACACCTGATTTTTGTTGGTTTTCGGTTAAAAAACTATCAAAATCCAAAATTTTGGTAATATCTTGGTAGGAGAATTTTGATTCCGGCATAAATTTTTGAGTTTTTTGGGCGATTGCTAAACCTTTACCACCACCTGAATTAGGGTTGTAAAGAACGATATATTCTTCCATTATTTTTAAATTCCTTAAAATTTTATTTAAAATGGCTTTATTTTTAATAGTTTTCTTCTTTGATTTGGAAATAGCTTTGAGGATGTTTACAAGCAGGGCATTCTTTAGGTGCGTTCTTTTTAAAGGTAACAAAACCACAGTTGCGGCATTCCCAAGCAACAACATCTTCTTTTTCAAATACTTTGTTTTCGTTTATATTTTTAAGTAAAGCGCGGTAGCGTTCTTCGTGTTCGCGCTCAACAGTTGAAATAAGGCGGAACATATAGGAAAGTTCGGTAAAACCTTCAGCTTCAGCATCTTTAGCGAATTGTTGGTACATTTCAGCCCATTCGTAATTTTCACCCTCTGCTGCGGATAAAAGGTTTTCTACAGTGTTGCCAATGCCTTCGAGTTCTTTAAACCAAAGTTTAGCGTGTTCTTTTTCGTTTTCAGCAGTTTTAAGGAAGAAGTTTGAAATTTGTTCGAAACCTTCTTTTTTAGCAACCGAAGCAAAATATGTATACTTGTTTCTTGCTTCTGATTCACCTGCGAAAGCCGCCTTTAAGTTTTGTTCTGTTTTTGTACCTGCGTATTTTGAAGCCATAAAAAATTACCTCATTTTTAGTCTATTTTTATATAAGGATTATAACATATATTTTTTAGGATATCAAGAAATTATATAAAATCTACCGTTAATAGAGTGAGGATTTTGATAGTAGAGTTTTTTACGAGTACAGTAGGTTGATTTTTTATGTGAAATATGAGAAAATAAATACAAGAAATTTGAAAGAGTGATAATTATGGATATAAAAATTGTTGTAGATTCTTCGGCGGATATACTTAAACTGGAAGAAGTGTCGCTATCGGTAGCACCGTTAAAAATCACTACTGATACAAGAGAGTTTATTGATAATGAAAATTTAAATGTTTCTGAAATGGTTGAATTTTTGAAAACATATAAAGGAAAATCGATTACAGCTTGTCCTTCGGTTGGTGACTGGACAGCGGCATTTGGTCAAGCAAAGAAAATATTCTGTATTACTATAACAAGCGGTCTTTCGGGAAGTTATAATTCGGCTATGATTGCAAAACAAGAGTATGAAGAAAAAAATCCTGATGCTAAAGTTTTTGTTATAGATTCACTTTCAGCAGGTCCTAAATTAAAACTTATTGCTGAGTATTTAGAAAAACTAATTTTAAAGGGTTATGAGTTCGAAGAAATTTGCGAAAAGATAAGTAAATACGAAAAAAGTATAGGTACAATATTTGTACTTGAGTCTTTAATGAATTTAGCAAATAACGGCAGAGTAAGTTTTGCAAAAGCAAAAATTGCAGGTGTTTTAGGTATAAGAGCATTAGGCACTGCAAGTGAAGTTGGAAAAATTGAAATGTTAGATAAAGCAAGAGGGGATAAAAAAGCACAAAATTTAGTTTTAAGTTATTTGGAAAAAATGAATTATAACGGTAATAATTTAAGTATTTCACACTGTTTTAATTTTGAAACAGCAAATAGACTTAAAAGTTTAATAATCGAAAAATTTCCAAACGCAAGAATTAGTATTCAAAACACCTTAGGTTTATGTAGTTTTTATGCAGAAAATAAAGGATTAATAATAGGATTTGAAAAGACTGCCCTTTAAAAAGAGCAGTCTTTTTTTGTTGCCCCTAAACGATTTATTTTCCGAGGGCAAGTATATTATTCAAAAAGTGTTGTAGGGTCTATAAGTTTACCTTCTTTTAAAACTTCAAAGTGAAGGTGCGATTGGTCGGCACTTTCACAAGGGACAGTTGTAACATTTCCAATAATATCTCCTGAGGAAACTGTTTGACCTACCTTAACACTTACCTTATCAAGTGCGGAGTATTTTGTAATTATGCCGTTAGTATGCTCAATAGTTACAGTGTTTCCGTAAGCTGCCGAATTTTCTATTGTGGTTACTTTACCATCGGCACAACTGCTTACTGCGGTATTTTTTTCACAAGCAATATCAATAGCGGTATGAATTCGCATATCTTTATACGTTGCGGAATACTGTAATTGTGTATTACTGAATTTTTTGATTATTTCGCCCTCGACAGGCATGTTGTAAACTATTTGTTTTGGGGTTTCGGGTTCGGTTTGTGATTCATAAGGTTCATCAGTTACAGGTTTTGAAACATCTAAAGATTCTTCTTTGGGATTTAGAGAGTTGTTATCATTATATGAACTTTCATTGTTGTTATATTCATTGTTTTGTTTTTGAGTTGTATCAGGCACTTGATCTGCTTTTTTATTATAACTTGAAAGCGCAAACCAAGAAGCACCGCCGATAAACAATATACAAATGGCAACTACAATATAAAAGGCAGTATTGCCAGAAGATTTTTGTGTGTATTTCATTTTTTATCCTTCCTTTCTTTAATAGTATGGACAAATAAAAAAACTATATTCTTTTTTAAAAATTTTTAAAAAAAGTTCATAAATTTGTAAAAAATATAAAGTATCATAAAGATGTACCGAGAAGGGAGCCGCACCCGTTTTGGTATCATTCCCTTATATAAGGGAATTCTCTCCTCAAACCCCTTAAAAAAGAAGAAGAACCGTGGAAACACGGTTCTTCTTCTTTTTTTTATTTTAATATTGTAGCATTTTTAATAATTACGGTTATAGAATTGTTTTTTTCGGTGATTTTTATAGGCAACCCTGTTTGACCTAAATGCATTTTATAATTATAGTCTTTTGTTTTGCCTTCAACAAAGAAATTATCGTTTTGTTGTAAAACTTTATTGTTTTCAGAACAAAGCACAGTGTATATAAATT
>JAZNCS010000033.1:0-3920 GCA_045587685.1 Acutalibacteraceae bacterium | reverse complement strand
ATTTTTCAATTTTTTTAAATTTATAGATTTCTTGCCATCCGTATTCTTTTTTACAATTAGGGCAAATTCCTTCCATTGAAGTAATTACTTCATTGGTGCCATTAAAATCAAAATCGGAACAATCTGTTGTTGAAAGTTCTTTATTACAGTTGGGGCATTTTGGCATTTCTTCTCAACTCCTTTATCTTGTCTTTATTATAGCACAATCCAAAAGAAAAAGCAATAGTTAAATTGCACAAAGTTTTGGGAAAAAATTTGTTTAGTCTGCGGGCTTGACTTTTGCCTCAAAAAATGGTAGAATAGAATTTTAGTGTAAATACTGCCCACTGGCGCAGTCAGCGGGCAGTTCAAAACCCTGTATAAAAATACAGGGTTAGTGAATATTTATTAAGTTCGGGGGGCGGATAACACAACCCTGAATTTGCGGTCATTGTAGACAAAATCTATTTGCCGTTCGGGGTTAGTGATTTCAATGTTCGGGGTCTCTGTGAACTTTGGGTCATCACTCGCCGCAAGTGCTTTGTTAATTAGGTCAATTAAAAATCGCTTGTCGGGGTCTTCTTTTCGTTCTCTCTTGGTCGGTGCAGTCTGTGTTCGTGTGCCGGTTGCCCTTGCTTTTTTACTCGCTTTTTCTTGTTCCGGTGTGAGTTCAAAAAGTTTTGCTCCCTTGTCAATTTCTTTATCACTCTCAATCAATTCAAGTGCTTGTTCTTCGGTCAAGTCGAGTGTTTCCATAAGTTGTTTTACTTGGTCGGTCAATCTTTTCACCCCTTGCTTTTGGAATTTCAAGGGGGGTTAAACCCCCCTTTAATTATGCCTTTGTAAAATAGGATTTTCTCTTGTCTTCGGTCTTTACAACAAGATTGTCTTCAACAAGTTGTTTCATAAGTGCCGAAACTTTTTGATTTGTAAGGTCTGCCACGCACTCAAGTTCCTTGAGCATAGCAGTTACGGTGTAGGCTTTACCGCTTTCCATTTCCGCAAGAATTTTGTTTTTAAGTTCTGCATTCGCTTTTTGTGTTGCGGTCTGTCCAGAACTCTTTGAACTTGCTTTCTTGTCGAGTTGAGCAATTCTGCCATTGATGAACTCTCTCTGCTCATCATTAATAGCAAGAGCAAGTAACTCGTTATAAAAATCTCTTTGTGTTTTTTTCTTTGCATTTGCCATAGTTAATCAATTCCTTTACATTTTTATTTTTTAGGTTCGGGAAGATTTGAGAACACTCAAAACCTTTATTATTTTTGTCTTTTGGTATCTACCAAGTGTTTGTTTAGTTCTCTCTGTCTTTCCCTTACCTTACATTTACATTATATCATACTTTTTAAGGTTTGTCAATACCTTTTTTTAAAATAATTTGATTTTTTTCTTTACTGTAAGTTTTGCGAATAAAGTCATATTCTGTGACATTTTCGCCATTTTCAAACTTTTCAATCACTTTGAATTTTTGCGGTTTTTCTCGTGGTATTGTTCGGTATCGTTTGTAATCACCTTGAATATCGCAACCTCTTTTTAAACATTCAAGCAAAATTTCAAGTTCAATTTCACTATCTGCGAGTGCAGTATGTTCTTCAATAAATTCAACATCTTGTCGCAAAAATCGTGTTACACTCTCTGCATTAGTTGAATAATTGCCCGTTTCGGTGAAAAGTTCGTGTTGTTCGCAAAAGTCCTTGTATGCTTTGGTAAAAGCAATCGCCTTGTGTACGAATGGGATAATATCACGAATTGGTATATTGTCGAATGGGTTAATCGTGTGGAAAAAGTCACAGTTAAATTCAAAAACTCTTTCGTCAAATTGCGAGTTATAAGCAAAGGCAAGTTCAACATTGAGTGTTTTGAAAATGGTTGACATTTCTCTGCATATATAACCCCACTTTGACATTTTGATTTTTCTGCCTTTCATTCTGCTTACATAAATCGGTCTTTTGTCGGCATAATATGCAGTTGAAAAAAGCATAGGGTTGTGCCATACTTGCTCAACAACATATTCTCTTCTTTCCAAGCACTGTTTAGTGGCAAGGTCGAAAACTACAAAACCAATATTGTAACAGTATGGGTGTTCTGTGTCTATGGTTTCTGTGTCAAATACTACAATTTTCATAAGTTGTTTACTCTCTTTCTTTATCTTATGTACTTATTATAGCACATTTAGATTGATTTGTCAAGCATTTTTTTGAAATTTTTTAAATTTTTTTAAGGGGTTTAGGTGTTACCCCCACTTGACAATAACTATTATAGCACATACCCACAGCGATTGCAATAGTCAAACTGCACAAAGTTTAGGGAAAATCTTTGTATAGTTTGCCTATTGACAAACGGGCCAAAAAAATGCTATAATATAATTTTACGCCAAATACCGCTCGTGCCCCCGGACACGAGCGGCTCAAAAACCCTTGTATAATTATACAAGGGTTTCGCATATTTATAAATCTACTGTGAGTTCAACCACATCGGGAATTATTACGGGGTCGGTTGCATCAAAGCACATAAGTTCGCCCGTTTCTAATTCTACGGCGTCATATATACCATTATCTTTTAATTTAACGCAGGGTTTGTCGTTATATACAAATAACTGTCCCGCTCCGACTTCTTCAAATTTTACACATTCAACGCTTCGTCTAATATTTACATACATATTGTTCTGTCCTTTCCCTTGAAAGCACTCATAAGAGTGCTTTCAAGATTTCAATTATATTTTGTGTTGTTGGGTCAATTGTGTCGCCTAAACTCCAACCGTTGCGAACTTGGTCGTTGTCATCTACCAATATAGCAGTTTGTTCTTCGGTCAAGTATCTACGCACACAACTTGCTTTTGTCGTTCCATATTTCACGAGGTGAATATGGTCGCATATCATACCCTGTGCCTGTAACCATTCGATTTTCGCTTGTCGAACTTGTTGGTCATATTCAACTGTTGTTTCTTTTGACAACCAACTGATTACACGGATTTCTATGCCCTTAACTTGCAACTGTTGAAGTACCATATTAAGTTCGAGCATATTCCACATTGGCTCTGCTTGTTTGTATGGTGTCGGGTCGAACTCTCTCAAACCTTGCAACCAATTCGGCACACCATAAAGGTCTGCGATTGTTCCGTCCATATCAAAACATACCATTTTAATTTCTTTCATTTAAAATCAACTCTCTTTCTTTTCTTTACACCTATATTATAGCATAGTCGGTGTGATTTGTCAAGGGTTTTTTAAAACTTTTTTTAATTTTTTTTAATCAGTAAGGGGTAACCCCTACCCCCTTAACTGTCTTAATTATAGCACATTATAGGAATTTTGTCTATTAGCAAGTTGCACAAAGTTTGCGGTCAAAATTTGTGCAGAATAACTCTTGACAAAAATTCCGGCTGTGGCGCCTGCGCGCGGCCGGCTCGAACAAATGTTCGGGGTCGGAGAAAACAAAGACCCCAAGCCCGCAGGCTCAGGGTAGATTTCACCACTCTTTTTCTTTTCTTTTGGATTTTTGTCTGTTGTATGCTTTCCCATTTGATTGAGTGCGAGTTCGTGGGTTCATACCCCACAAATTTCTGCGTTTTTTATTTTCGAGTTTCTTTTTATTTTTCTCTACCATTCTTAACAACTCCTTTATTGTGTCTTTATTATAACACAAATAAAATAGTTTGTCAAGCCTTTTTTATAAATTTTTCAAAAATTTTACTCGCAAATTCTGCTTGGTCATCTTTGCTTAATTTGTCAAAATTGTCAAGCACTTCTTCAATCGAAACAGTTGTTTCTTTATAAGGTTTAAAAATTACTTCACCGTCGGTAGTGGTAAAGATTTCAAGTGGGTCGCCTTCTTTAATGTTCAGACTTCGTCTTATTTCTTTTGGAATATTTACACGACCTAAATCATCAATTCTTCTTATTATATTTGTTTCGATTATAGATTTTGTTGTTCTTATCATTTT